>DAOWER010000210.1 GCA_030638405.1 Candidatus Eiseniibacteriota bacterium
GACGAGGCCAGAGGCCGAATCGTGGTTCTGCGCTAGTCTCGGGATGCGGCTCCATGTCAGACAAACCACCCGGACCTCTCAGTCCGGGTGGTTCTGATTTGGTAGCGGGGGCCCGCTACGAGGCTATTCACGACGTGATGGGGGAGAGGCTGAAAGCAGTCTGGTCGCTCCCAAGGAACGGGCGCCGTCACCAAGCCTGAATCCCGCCCGGCGGAGGCGCTCCGCACACACTCGTAAGAAGCGGTGCCGGCGGGAGACCCCGCCGGCACCGGTGCAGAATCGTCAGAGTGTGAACCGTGACTAACGGATCAGGACGACCTTCGACGACCTGGCTTCGCTCTCCGACTCGAGGCGCACGAAGTAGACACCGGATGAAACGCGCTGCCCGTTGTCGTCCGTGCCGTCCCAGATGAGGCGCTCGCTGCCTCCGTGGAGCTGCCCCTCGAAGAGCGTCGAGACGAGGCGCCCGCTCGCGTTGTAGACGCGCGCCGCCACCTCCGTTCCCGGGGGACCGGTCAGCTCGATCAGGGACCGGTCGTCCATGGGACTCGTCGCCGAGAGCGCGAGGCTCGTCGGCGACACGACTTCCCCGCTCCCCCTTCCGGGAGGGATGAGCTGCTCGATGCTGAACATGAGCGTCTTCGAGAGCGCGAGGATCTCTCCCGCCAGGTTGTTCGGAGGGGTGTCCGGAGTGCACCAGCCGGCGTTAGAGCGAACCGACAGATTCAGCTGCTCGAGGATGCTGAGCGCGTCAGCCACACGGCCCCGATCGTACCGGCGCTTCGCGTTACGAACGTACCTGCGGTAGCGCTTGAGGCCGCCGTCGCGGCACTCCTCGGTTCCGATCGCGTGCATCGTGACCGTGGTGATAAGGCGCTGGAACTTGTACTCGACCACTGTCGGCAGCGGACGCATGTCCTCCACCAGGACGACCTCGGTCGGACCCGTCTCAGCCCTCCTGCCGGGCGGTGGCTCCTCAGTGAACCGGGGCACCGTCCCGCGGGCGTCGTCGATACTCCCGACGATGGTGCAGTCGCGGAAGGTGTCACCAACGCCGGTCGCGTAGAACAGCCGCGAGCCCTCCATGAAGACGTCCACCCGGATCAGGATCCTGTGGACCGCCTCCGTCGCAAGCGAGATGTAAGTGAACTCACCGCTCTCCCCGGGAGGATCGACGTAGTCCGGGAGGAAGTTCCCGCCGGGGCTCACACGCTCGGTGCTCGGTACGGGCGCCGCGCTCGTGTATCCGCCCTGCACGATCTCCTCGAACATTATCTCGACGCCCTCGGCGGGGCTCGTGGCCACGTTCTCGCCGGGGGGCGTGGGCGTGAATCCCGCCGCCACGACCGCCCGCGGCGTCACAAGCTGTCCCTCGCCCATCGGTGGGAGGATGAGCGTTCCGTCCGCATCGAAGCGGTGGATGATGTCGTCATAGTCGTCAGTGATGTAGATGGTTCCGTCGGCGCCGACCGAGATGTCCCGGAGCCCCGGACCGACGGGCATTCCGTACGGGATCAGCTCCCCGTCCTCGACACGGAACTGGCCGTCATTGAAGTCGATGACCAGGATCTCACCTTCAGGCGTGATCGAGAACGCCCGGAGGTTCACGTGGTCGGTGTCGAAGACATTGTCCAGACGCGCGAAGGTCGTCGGTCCCGTCCGCTCGACCTCCGCCATGAACGGAGGGGACACCGAGAGCACGAGGATGTTCCCTGCCCTCTCGCCGAACGGCCAGACCTGGACGTCGCGGAGCTTGTCGCTGTCCTCGAAGACGACGGCCGTCTCAGCGGGCCCCATGCCCTCGGGGAGATACTGAAGCTCCGGAGCCCCATAGACACGGCCGACCGCGCCTCCTTCCACCCCGACCGTTCTCACGAGGTAGATGTCGCTGGACGCCGCGTCCGGGTACGTCGCGAAGGTCGGAGAATCCCACCCGGCCTCATCAAGCAGAAGTACCGACTGATCATCGGGATCGAACAGGACGACGTTCCCTCCGAGGGCGATGAGGAGCCTCCCCTCGGAGTCGAGCTCCATGTCCTCGATGCCCGCCTGCGGCATGCCCGGATTGACGATCGCGCCGACCGTCTCGCCGAGACTGAAGTGGTAGATGTCGTGGCCAAACTGGTCGCTGACGTAGACCTGCGCCGTAGCCACGGATGCCGTAAGCAGGACGGCGACCAGGATCGCGGTCGCTGTCGTGACGCGTTGGCGTCGCATGTTCCTCTCCTCTCGGGGACGCGTGCCGCCGCGTGGCGGCGGCGTCCCAGTCTCAAATGCCAAAATGTCGCCGTTGACACGCCCGCTCCCGGAAGAACCCCGTAGCGAACGACGCCGGTACCTGGGGCGACATCCGCCCGGCACCGCATCACCCACGGCGGCCGTCGTGCGGCCACCGGATGACCTGGTGCTGCGCGGTCTGTGACTGACTACTGAACCAATACCATTTCATGATACGTGCTAAGATTCAGCTTGTCAATGATTCACATTCATGAGCACACGTTTATCTTGACAAATGGAACCGTGCCGACGACGAAGATCCGGCCAGCTACACGGCCATTCACGACGCGTTCGGTGGAAGCCTCGCTCGCGCCTGGAGCCTGCCGCGCGCTGGCCGGCGGGAACGGTAGGCCGGCTCAGCATGTTGGGCCATTGTTCTTGACAGGCGCACGAACGCGGCATACACTTCGTCATCTGGCGAATTATAGGAGGTGTCATTGAGGGACTTCATGGCGGCTGCCAAGGCACTCTCGGATGAGGGGCGGGTCAGGATCGTCGCAGCTCTCACCGGGCACGAGCTCTGCGTGTGCGAGCTCATAGAGCTGCTCCAGTTGGCTCCTTCGACTGTTTCGAAGCACCTGTCGTTGCTGAAGCAGGCTCGCATCATTGAGGGGCGCAGGAGCGGACGGTGGACGTACTACCGGCTTGCTGACGATGATGCGCCCGTCGAGGTGCTGGCGGCAATCGAATGGGTGCGGTCGTCTCTGAGCGATGACCCGGTAGCCGAGAGGGACAGCGAGCGCACATCCGAGATAGTCGCGAGGAGGGCCGATGCGTGCTCGGATTAGCCCGGGCGGCTCGGCGTCCCCACGTCGTGGAGCGGTTCAGAGAGAGAAGGAGGAACACGTAGTCGTCAAAGCATGCATCACGAGCGAAGCGAAGGGGCTCTCGTTCTTCGAGCGCTATCTCACGGGATGGGTGGCGCTCTGTATTGTTGTGGGCATTGGACTCGGGCGGGTCGCGCCGGGGGCCGCGCGCTTCCTCGACGGCCTTTCCATCCACGTGAACGGTGCCCCGGTCGTATCCATCCCGATAGCCATCTGTCTCTTCTTCATGATGTACCCCATCATGGTCAAGATCGACTTCCAGAAAGTCATGAGGGCGGGGAGAAGCGCGAAGCCGGTCGGGCTCACGCTCGTCCTCAACTGGGCGATCAAGCCGTTCACGATGTACGCGATCTCCGTCTTCTTTCTCGGCATTCTGTTCCGCCAGTTCATCGGCCCCGATGCCGTCGACTACGTCAAGATGCCGCTCGGGCTCGACCTCGATGTCGGCGCGGTCTACGGCGCGGGGAAGGTCGTGCTGCACGAGGGCGTCCGGACGCTCGAGGTACCGCTCTGGAGGAGTTACCTCGCTGGATGCATCCTTCTGGGGATAGCGCCGTGCACCGCGATGGTGCTCGTGTGGGGGTACCTGGCGAAGGGCAACGACGGACATACCCTCGTCATGGTCGCCATCAACTCGCTCACCATGCTCGTGCTCTATGGGGTGCTGGGAGGGTTCCTTCTTGGTGTGGGCAGACTCCCGGTGCCGTGGCAGGCGTTGCTGCTCTCGGTCGGCATCTACGTGGCGCTGCCGCTCGTTGCCGGGTACATCTCTCGCAGGGGCATCATCCGGGCGAAGGGGGAGCAGTGGTTCAAGGAGAAGTTCCTCCATGTGCTGACGCCCGTGACCATCACCGCGCTCCTCATCACGCTCGTCCTTCTCTTCTCGTTCAAGGGCGACGTGATCCTCGGGAATCCACTGACTATTCTCTGGATCGCGATCCCGCTCTTCATCCAGACCAACCTCATCTTCTGGCTCGGCTACTGGGCGGCGCGCGTCCTGAAGCTCAGCTACGAGGACGCTGCACCGTCCGCGATGATAGGCGCCTCGAACCACTTCGAGGTCGCCATCGCGACGGCCGTCATGCTGTTCGGGCTGTCGTCCGGGGCGGCACTCGCCACGGTGGTGGGCGTGCTCATAGAGGTGCCGGTGATGCTGATGCTCGTACGGATCTGTTTGAGGACGAGGCACAGATTCCGCTTGGTCTAGGCGTGGTGGGCCGTCGGCCAGGCCAGTCATGCTGGCTGCTGCCGGGAGGCTAGGAGATTGAGAGCCCGGGTCCAAGGACCCGGGCTCTCCTCAAGCTGGTAGCGGGGGCCGGGTTTGGAACCGATTCAGACAACGCACCCGTTGTGACGGCACGCTGGCTCTACGCAGGCGTCAAGCAGGAGACGAGGGAGATGGAGAGAGTCGGGC
>DAOWER010000003.1 GCA_030638405.1 Candidatus Eiseniibacteriota bacterium
GCGACAGCTCGCCGGCCAGTTCGGACGCCCAGGCGGGCGTCACGTGATCCAGACAGCTCCACGCGAGCACGCCGTCCACGGCGGCGTCGGGAAGCTCGATCGTCCAGCCGTCGCATCCGGCCGCATCCACCGTCAGCCCTTCTTCTCGCGCCATCTCGAGACTGAACCGCACGCCGTCCTCGGCGACGTCGCACACGGTCACCGAATGGCCTCGTCTTGCGAGCGCCAGGGCGTTCCGGCCGATGCCGGAGCCGAAGTCGAGCACGCGCGCGGCGTCCGGCAGCTGCTCGAGGAATGCGGCGGCCAGGGGCGACCGGCCCTCGAACGTGGACTCCTGCCACTTCTCGGGGACACCCTCGTCGAGAGTGCTGGCGATGATGCGCTTCCAGAACACGCCGGAATCGAGCTCGGGTCTGGTCTTCGACACTTCGCCTCCTGTCTGCATCTCTCCCGCCTCGCGGACGTTGACTCCCACCCGCGGGCTGCTACTGCCAACGCTAGCCCGGCTTCCTCGCAATCACGAAGTCCCCGGGGCCCTCCCCCGCGCGCTCGACCGCCGAGATGCCGAAGACCTCCGCGACGACATCAAGCACCGGCCCGTTCAGTCCGAGCTTCCCCGCGTCGCGCGCGGCGTCGAAGAACGCCAGCAGTTCGGGCATCCGATGATCGAGATGCCGCATCTCCACGAACCCGACGCGCGTCAGCAGCTCATTGACCGTGCCGCTCGTCAGGTGATTGAGTTCGAAGTACTTGGTGTCAGCAACAAACGGCATGAGGCCCGCGAGAAGCGTCACTCCGAAGGTCTCCGACGGCGCCACGAAGCCGTCGCCTACCGGGGCACCATCCAGCTCCACCGGCGTCTCGCTGATGTTCTCGACGGCCTCGAGGAACTCCGGGTCGGCGTTGAGACGCTGGCGGTCCAGAAAGAGCGCGTACCAGGTCTCTCTCGGAGGGGATTTCCGCCGAACCTGGTAGAAGACCACGGCCTCCTTGTCGGTGAGCTCGCCTCGCAGCTTCTCGTCGCCCACGCTGTCAGCGAAGCAGGCGTCGTAGTCCTCGAAGACCATGGCGAGCGTGCCGCCCGGCGCGAGCACCCGCAACACCTCGCGCAGCGCCTGCTCGGGATTGGCGCACTGCTCGATCGAAGAGGCGGCCGTCACTCCGCCGAAGCTCCCGTTCTTGAACGTCATCTCTTCTGCATCCATGACGAGGAACTCGACGTTATCGATGTCGAGACGCTCCGCATTCTCGCGCTGGACGCGTACGCGGAGCGGAGATGGGTCGATGCCGATGATCTTCTTGAACCGGTCGGCGATGCGGAGGGCCGGCCACCCGTCGCCCGGTCCCACGTCCAAGACGATGCTCGCGTCCCCCATGGCGTGCGCGAAGGCGCCGATCAGCGCCTCGTCATGCCAGTGCGAGCGCTTTGTGTTGTCGAGCGGCTCGTACAGAACGGGCAGACACCGGCCCGATTGCGACTCCATGCGCTCGTACATGAGCTCGGCAGTCGTTGATGCTTGAGGCGTCAGGTTCGAGAGGATCCAGCGTTCGATGTCAGTGCGGGTGTGGTCCGCGCCCATACCTGCCTCCTGGGGCTGTGGCCAGTCACTGTGCGAAGAGGGAATCCCACTGGGGGATTCCCTCTCATTCTAGCAGAGTTGCTGCTGTGGGACTCGCGCTTTCCGCGGCATGGACCTCTGCGACCTGCGCCGCCTCGCTCCCGACGCCTGCGCTGACCGCTCGTCGGCGTCTACTTCAGAAGCACGAGCTTTCTGGTCGCGTGGAAGGCGCCCGTGTGTCCGGCGGTCTCCATCTTCACGAAGTAGACGCCTGCCGCCGCGCGAAGACCAGCGTCCGTCGTTCCGTCCCAGGCGATGCCATACTCGCCCGGACGGACCTCGCGATCGATCAGTGTTCTCACGACGCGGCCCGCGAGATCGAAGACTATCAGCGAGACGTGGCTGCGGGAGGCCACGCTGTATCTGATGGTCGTCGATGGACCGAATGGATTCGGATGTGCCGCCGTCAAGCCGTTGCTGAAGGTGGTGCCATCTGGGGTCCCCGTGCCCGGACCTGTCGGCGATCTGCCCAGGAAGTCCATGACGTTCTCGATGAGGTCCACGCGGTCGTGCACTCCATTGATGTAGTGGCCGTCGATCCCGTTCAGGCCGTCGTTCATGAGCTCGATCCCGAACGGGAGGTAGACAATCCGATAGCCGTAAGTGCTGTCGACCTTGGCGACACCCGCGCCCAGAGTCGTCGAACCGTTGTCATATTCGAGCGCCGGCACCGCTCCCCCA
>DAOWER010000220.1 GCA_030638405.1 Candidatus Eiseniibacteriota bacterium
CGTCGCCCTCGAACGAGTGCAGCGCGGAGATGATGAACCCAAGTATCGCCGTCGCCAAGGCCAGGTGGTAGAGCAGGCTCACGCCCTCGGGCCACGGTCCGCGCCGCGCGGACAGCATCCCACCCTGCGCCCTGGAGACGAAGTAGCCACGCTCCGTCAGCGCGCGGACCGCCCGCGAGATCGCGGAGTCCGCGTCGCCGCCCATAGTGATGGCCCGTGCGGTCTCCGGCGCGGTCGTCCTCGACACGCTCACGCCGCGTCTGCCTGACAGCCGGACGATGCTGCAGACCAGCAGGTTGAGCAGGAGGATGATGCCGAGCAGCAGGAAGTACTTCGAGTGGAACAGGTTCAAGAGCCCCAGCTTGGAGAACACCGCGTAGCGTGCCTCGCCCCACGACTCGATGTAGGTCTCGGGGCCGTAGCCCTGCGGGAAGATAGAGCCCACGATCATCGTCACAGTCATGACGATTAGAAGCCACACCGCGAGGCGCAGCCTCATGAGCTCGCGGAGCACCCGCTCGAACGCGATCCGCAGGAAGGTCTTCTGCTTCTTCCTTTTCGGTGCGTCCGGCCTCTCGGCCGTCATGACCTTCAATTCTTCCATATCAGCCCTAGTAGAGGTGCAGACTTGGAATGCCGAACAACCTCGCCAGCCAGCTCACTCCAAGAAACGTCGTTACCATGCACAGGAACGCCACGATCACGATGATGGTCGACGGCACGCCGCGCCACTTCGGGCGAACGCGCGTGTGCAGATACAGCGCGAAGACGAACCACGTGATCAGCGACCACGTCTCCTTCGGGTCCCACTGCCAGTAGACGCCCCACGCTTCGTTGGCCCACGCCGCGCCCGACATGATGCCGAACGTCAGCATCGGGAACCCGAACAGCACGAGCTGGTGCACGGATCGGTGGAAGCGCGCGATGTTCTCGCGCGTGAGTCCGTAGTCGGCCTTGGCACCGAGCTTCCAGAGCAGCAGCTGTATCAGGTACGAGATCTCGACCGAGAACGCGACGACGAAGACGGCGTAGGCGCCGAACGCGATGGCGACGTGCCAGAAGAACCACGTGCTCTGGAGGGCGGGGAAGAGCGGCTTGATCTCGGGGCTCTGGCCGAGCAGCGCGTAGAGCACCGCACCGCCCGCGATGAGCGAGACGAAGAAGCCGGGGATCCGCACGTTCCTGCGCCACTCGATGATCAGGTACGCCACGGCCGTGGTCCACGCGAACCACGCCAGGCTCTCGTAGAGGCTCTGGAACGGGGGAGCGCCCTTGAGGACAACTCGGAGGAGGATGACGACCGTCTGAAGGCCGGCCGCGGCCAGAAGGGAGACCGTCGAGCCCTTGCGGGTGAGCTTCCAGCTCGGCCGGATGAAGTGCGCGATGTAGAAGAGGAGCGCGACGCCGTAGGCAACGCAGGCCACCCAGAGGAACCCGCGCTCTGCGGCGAACAGCCCCGAGTCTCTTGCCATCATTGCAGACGGGTCCATCTAGTCCTTCTCCTCGCCTTCGAGCACCACGCGGTAGCAGATCTCGCCGTCCTTGATCATCCCGTACTCCTCGCGGGCGACCTTCTCGACGGCGGCCGGGTCGTTCGTCAAGCTTTCGTTGTACTCAGCGGCCTCGTCCCTCGTCTGCTCCAGAGCGCTGATCTCATCCTGAAGTGCGCCCTTCATGCCCTTCATTCCCATTATTGAGAACAGCCCCGAATCGCTGAGGAGTATAGCAGAGACAAACCAGATGGCAATGGTCCATCCCAGGATTCTAAGGACCTTCGCGGGGGCTCCGCGTCCGTAGCCGTCGAAGGTCCTCCGCAGAAAACGAGGTTCCTCCTTCTTGGCCCCGCGTCTTCTGTTCTCTCCGGATGAGGTGGGCATGCTGTCTCCAGTTGGCGCGAGTCGTGTCAGCGGAGGTTCGCGTCGCGCGCGGCACCGTGCCCGCGGCGCGAGCTACTCGGTCACGCCGAATATCGTCTTGCCGGCGTACGTCGCCGTCTCGCCGAGTTCCTCTTCAATGCGAACGAGTTGGTTGTACTTGCACAGCCGCTCGCTTCGAGACAGCGACCCGGTCTTGATCTGCCCCGAGTTCACCGCCACCGCGATGTCCGCGATGGTCGTGTCTTCGGTCTCGCCCGAGCGGTGCGAGATGACCGTGGTCATCCCGTTCCTGTGCGCGATGTCGATGGTGTCGAGTGTCTCGGTCAGTGTCCCAATCTGGTTCGGCTTGATGAGGATGGAGTTCGCCGCACCCTCCGTCACGCCGCGCAGCAGGCGCTCCTGGTTCGTCACGAAGATGTCGTCGCCGACGATCTGGATGGTGTCGCCCAGGCGCTCCGTCATCAGCTTCCACCCGTCCCAGTCGTCCTCGGCGTGCCCGTCCTCGATGGAGACGATGGGGTACTTCTCCACGAGTCCGGCGTAGTAGTCGACCATCTCCTCGCTGGTTCGGGTGGCGCCCTCGCCCTTGAGCTTGTAGACGCCGTCTTCGTAGAACTCGCTCGCTGCCGCGTCGAGCGCGAGGTAGACCTCGTCGCCGGGAGCGTACCCGGCCTTGTCGATGGCGCCGACCATTATCTCGAGCGCCTCGTCGGCGGACTTCAGGTTGGGTGCGAACCCACCCTCATCACCGACGGCCACGGACAGCTCACGCTCCGACAGCATCGACTTCAACGAGTGAAAGACTTCGGCTCCCGCGCGCACGGCCTCGGCCATGCTGTCGACACCGGCGGGGACTATCATGAACTCCTGAATGTCGAGATTGTTGCTCGCGTGCACGCCGCCGTTCAGCACGTTCATCAAAGGAACGGGGAGGAGGCGCGCGCTGACGCCGCCGAGGTACCGATAGAGCGGGACCTCGTACACCGCCGCGGCCGCGTGCGCGCAGGCGAGGGACACCGCGAGCATCGCGTTCGCGCCGATTGTGCTCTTGTTGTCCTCCTCGTCGAGCGAGATGAGGATGGTGTCTATGAGAACCTGCTCGTCCGTGTCGACGCCGATGAGCTCGAGGCCGATGACCTCGTTGACGTGTTGGATGGCCTTCTGAACACCCTTGCCGAGATAGCGCGTGGTGTCGCCGTCCCTGAGCTCGACGGCCTCGTGCGTTCCGGTGGAGGCGCCTGACGGTACCGCGGCGCGGCCCATGATGCCCGAGTCGAGCCAGACGTCGGCTTCGACGGTCGGGTTGCCCCTGGAGTCCAGGATCTCGCGGGCCCACACCTCCGTGATTATCGTCATGCGTGCTCCGTGTGTTCGCGTTGCGGCAGATGAGTGCTAATCGCCGAGTGGAAGGGAAGTTCCGCGAGATGTTAGGTGCGCGCGTGCGAGGGTGTCAAGCGCAAAAGGGGTGCCCGCCACAGTCACAGGCGCGATGAGGCCCTCCGGACGCATCCCGGACGGTGCCGGGCACGCACTGAACGGTCCCAGGCAGACCCCGAATGCTCCCGGACACACCCGGGAGGACTCCTCGCCAGCGGTGTGAGGAAGGTTCATTTTGGGTCTTGACTGTTTCCGGTGGGCGTGCTAAACTGACCGCGCTGGAAAATTAGACCGGTGGTGAGAGGGCTGTTGGGCGACGGGCTGACGCGCCAGCAGACAGCTGGGAGGGGCGGCCGGCTTCCATGCCGGCTGCCCCGGCACGACCCGAACGCGGACAGGCGTGAGGGTTCCCCTGAACCGGGAGCGAAGGTGAGCCACGAGGACGGAGGGACGAGTTCACCCCGCAGAGAGCTGACCGTCGTCGAGCGCGACGCGCAGATCAAGGCGCTTGCCAACCCGGAGCGAGTGCGGATCCTGACACTGCTGGTCGAGAGGTCCGGGACCGCGAAGCAGGTCGCGGACTGGATTGAGGGCACGCGAGGTCGCGTGCACTACCACATCAAGGAACTTGAGAAGGCGGGACTGGTTGAGAAAGTGCGCACCGTTGAGGCGGGCGGGGTCGTGGAGAAGTACTACCGCGCAGTGGCCAGGAACTTCTACCTCGCCCGCGGGATAGGGGAGTACGAGGGACTGGCCGGCGACGTCCGCGAGATGATCTCGAAGAGCATGCTCGGCTGGCGCAGGCGGGAGATCCTCGAGGTCGATCAGGACGTCATTGCGCAGAAGGTCGTGCGTGACTGCCTCGGGACGGAGAGGGGTGACATCGTCGTACTGAAGGGTGACATGGTTCAGAGGGACATCATCCAGCCGCTCATCCGCGCGGTCGAGGCGGCCGGCGGGAGCGCCGTCACCATATGCACACCAGGGAGGCTGGGTGACTTCCTGCTCAAGTGGAAGGGCGACTTGAGTTCGGTCATCGTCATCGAGGAGCCGCTAGACTACCCGGTTCTGAACGGCGCGGTCGATCCGCAGAAGGACGTCGGGGAGAGGCGCCTGGCGTTCCTGCGGAGTCTTGTCCAGAGCGGGCGCAAGTCGCGGTACGCGGGGATCCCGGGCTATCCCCTCGAGGACCCCGTTGCGCGCGAGCTCATCGACGCGGGGAAGCGCATCATCTACCTGGGCTATCCGACGCCTCAGAAGGCCGACGTGATGGGCATCGAGTTCCGCGACCTGCACGACGCGTGCTGGACGGCGCTCGATACCGACTACCGCGGACTCGAGCGGCGCGGCGAGCACCTGAGCGCTGTCATCACCGGCGGCAGCGAGGTGCATATCACCTCACCGGGCGGCACCGACCTCACCTTCAGCATCGAGGGTCGGGAGGTGTTCATCGACGACGGGATCATATCGGCGTGGGAGGTCGAGCACGGCAGGGGCTGGGGCCACCTGCCGGCCGGGAAGGTCATCATCGCGCCTGTCGCGGGAACCGCGAAGGGCGTGCTCGTCTCTGACATGACGGACTACTTCGGCGTGAGGATCGGCGGCACCCGTATCGAGTTCAAGGACGGCGAGGTCCTCGAGGCTAAGGCGGAACAGAACGACGAGCTGCTGCAGCTTGTTCTCTCCGAGGGCAGGGGGGACGTGCGGAAGCTGGGCGGATTCGAGATAGGGATGAACCCGGAGATCATGGAGCCGATCGGCTACTCGGTCTGGGACTCGAAGTCCTACGGCGACGTGACGCTCTGGATCGGGGACAACAC
>DAOWER010000306.1 GCA_030638405.1 Candidatus Eiseniibacteriota bacterium
TACGACGACTGGGGTCCGCCCTTGGGATATCCCGCACACCAGGCAGACGGTACCGTGGTCGCGTTCGTGCCCGGCACGGGGCCCCAGACGTTCGAGGACACCGGGTTCACTGACGCCACACGCAACGTCTACTACTACACGGCCTTCACCAGAGATTCTGCTGGCAACTACTCGGTCGCCACATCGACGGCGCAGGACCGCGCGACCTCGTACTGGCTCGCGGACGTGCGCGAAGCGACGAGCACGCCGGGGATCTACGACGGCTTCGTCGACTACTACGACAAGGTCCCATACTCGTACTCGTACTACTCGGCCGAGGGGGAGCCGGAGTACGACAACGAGCTTGACGTGGGGCCGACGGACGATAGCAGCCGCATGGGAATCCCGCTGACGGACAACATCATCGAGTTCGAGGACCTGATGATCCTCGCAATGAACTACGGGCGCGTGGCCCCCGCGAGCATGCGCGAAGAGGGGCGCCCCGACATGGCGATTCGTGACCGCGCGGTGCTCGCGCTTGAGCGGGAGAGTACGGAGATTGCGGTCGGGGACGTGGCGGAGGTCAACCTGACGCTCCGTGGCAGCGAGGCATTTGCCAAAGGTGTGTCGTCGGTGGTCACGTTTGATGCTGACGCGCTGGAGTTCATGTCGGTCGTCCAGGGCGAGTCGGTGGACGAGATAGGGGAGAGCTTCTTCTTCACAAGAGAGGAAGCCGGCCGGTTGCTCGTCGACTTCGCGGTCCTCGGGCCCGAGACGACCATGCCAGGAGCCTGCGTGGTGGCTACATTGCGGTTCCTGGTGATTTCGGAGGAGCCCTCAGCACTGGACATCGACGACGCGGTTCTCCGGAACCTCTGGAACTCCGACATCGCGTGTATGACGTCCGGCCTTCAGCTCGGCGGCAGTGACGAGGTGCCGCTCGTGCTGCACCTGGGTCAGAACGTGCCGAACCCATTCAATCCAAGAACTGCCATCGCGTTCGACGTTCCCGAGAGGTGCAGCGTAGCGCTGCGCGTCTACGGAGTGGACGGGCGTGAGGTCGCGACTCTCGTTGATGAGCCACGGGACGCCGGCGCGTACCAGGTTCTCTGGGACGGGACAGACGACCGCGGAGCCGATGCAGCGAGCGGTGTCTACTTCTACGTGCTAGACGCCGGGGGTCTGCGGCTGACGCAGAAGATGGTCCTGATGAGATAGTGGAACTGGGCTCTCCTGCACCGCTCTCCAGGAGGGTATGGGGCGGCCCGGGTTTCTGCGGCTTGAGGATCTGCCCCGAGCCACAGTCCGGGCCCGCCCTGCCAGTCACCGCACGCCGCCGGGCGGAGTCCGAGCCGGTGGCAGGAACGGAGTGATGAAGATGCGTTTCATCGTGGTCATGATGGCGGTTCTGCTCCTGGCCGGAGTGGCATGGCCCGCTCCCACCGTGTACTTCGAGCCCGCCGCCATGGAGGTGGAGCAGGGGCAGGTCTTCGTCGTCAGCATCAGGGTTGACGCGGGAGCGGACACGCTCACGTGCTTCCTCGTCGAGTTCATGTTCGACGCGTCTGTGATTGAGCTTCTCTCGGCGGAGGAGGGCACGCTGTTCGCCGAGTCCGGTCACTCGACGATGTTCGATTGGGACCAGTACTCCCCGGGCCATCACTCCTGCAACGATGTGACGCTCGGCTTCGATGCGTTCGTCATGTGCCCGGGGGAGTTGGTTCACCTGGAGTTCAGCGCTGTCGAAGAGGGTGCGACGCCGCTTTCGATCACTGTAGTCGATCTGCGCGATATCAGACGTGACCCCATTCTGCCGGTGTTCACCGAGGGAGGTTCTGTGACGGTCGGACCGGGGACGGGCATCGACGACGGGATGCAGGACGTCGACGGTCCGGTTCTGCTCTGCTATCCGAATCCGTTTTCGCAACAGACGTCGCTCGAGTTCCGCTCGTGTGACGCGGTAGAAGTTGTTGACGTAGTCGTACACGATCTCACCGGGCGTGTGGTGGCAAGACCCGCCGTGGTGGGATTCGGATCTGGGTTGAACTCCGGCCTGTGGGACGGCACGGCGCGTGACGGCCGTCCGCTGCCGGGCGGTGTCTACTTCGTAGTGGCATCTGGGCCGACCGGACAGGCGAGAGCGCGGGTAACTCTTGTCAGATAAGACTTGTTCGCTTGTGGAACGCGCGGTCGTGGGCCGACCGCTTGGGGAGGAACTCATGAAGGGAATGCGTTGGAGGGCGGTGTGCCTGCCGGTTCTTCTCACCGTGCTGCTGGCCTCAACAGCCGGCGCTGATCCGACCTTGTACATCGATCCTGCGGTGACGGAGGTATTGACCGGGGAGGATTTCTGGGTGGACGTGTCCGTCAACGCGGAGCTCCTGGGGTTGACCGGGTATGATCTGATCATCGACTACGACGAAGACGTGGTGGAAGTCCTGGGTGTGGCCGAGGGGGCGCTTCCCCAGAGTTCGGGTGAGTCGTTCTTCTACTGGACGACCGGTCCTTCGCCGGAGAATGCGATCGTCATCAACGGTGCGGTGCTGGGCGGCTCTGTCGATGGACCCGGTGTGCTCGCACGTCTTCATTTCTCTGCCCTGGGCGCCGGCTGGAGTCCGCTCGAGTTCCTGACCTTTGAGCTGAGAGACATCGAGAACACACCAATACCGGCGACCGCCATCGGCGGTCACGTGGTCATCAGAAACCCCCCTACGATCTACCTGACCCCGGAGACAATTCAGATGGTCGAGGGCGCCACGGACACGATTGATGTGGCAGTGAATGAATCGATCACTGACCTTACGGGCTACAACCTGAGGATTACGCTGGATTCATCGATCGTCCAGTACGTGGGAGCTGCTGAAGGACCGCTCCCACCAAGCGGTGGGGACGACACGGCCTTCTACTGGATCCTCGAGAATGACGACACCATCATCATCAACGGTGCCGTCCTCGGCGGCTGGGTCAACGGGCCTGGAGTGCTGGCGCACATCACTCTCTTTGCGTTGTCCGCGGGCACGACGGACATGGATTTCCTGTCCGTGGAACTCAGAGATATCGACAACAACCCGCTGCCCGCGCTCGATGAAGGCGCCGTGATCATTGTGGAGGAAGGCGGCTCTCCGGTCGACGATACGAGCTGGTCGGTCGTGAAGTCGCTCTATCGCTGATTCTCTCGCCGGCGGTCTCGCCTCGCCCGCATCGGACCGCAGGCGCTTCAAGCGGGGCCGGGGGAACTCGGCGCCGGGTACCGCCCAACGCCGTGACTCGCGTGGATTCTGGTGCGTCCGTTCCTGCGGGAGCAAGGTCACCTGGAGCGAGTCGCTGGCGGGCGGAGGAGGTGATGCGATCGCGTGAGTTCACTGCGCGGGATGACGCTTGGGCCATAGTGGGCCAGGCGGGTGATGGCTTTTGCGCTGGGTTCTCGAGTATGGAGGTTTCGA
>DAOWER010000065.1 GCA_030638405.1 Candidatus Eiseniibacteriota bacterium
GCAGTGAACCTGTCCTCGTTCCTCGCGGACATGGGGAAGCGTGTGCTGCTCGTCGACTGCGACCCCCAGTCGCACGCGTCGGTGGGTCTGGGCATTGAGACGGACCACCTCGAGAGGTCGACGTACGACCTTCTGATGGACCCCGCCGCCCGGGTCTCGGACATCGCGGTACCGGCGACCGAGAACCTGGACGTCGTGCCCTCCAACGTCGTGCTCTCCGCCGTCGAGCAGCAGCTGTCGGGGCAGCCTGATAGAGAGAACAAGCTGCGATGGAAGCTCGAGAGCGTGGCGGGCCACTACGACTACGTGTTCATCGATTGTCCTCCGAGCGTGGGGCTTCTCACCTTCAACGCGATCGTCGCGGCAGGCGAGGCGATGGTCGTGATGGAGCCGTCCTACTTCTCGCTTCACGGCGCGCTCAAGATCATGGAGACCATCAAGCTCGTCCGCAGTCAGCTGGGGATGCGGAAGCGGGTGAGGGTGCTTCTGACGATGTTCGACGGCCGGACCAGATTCTCCAGGGAGTTCCTGCGGGAGGCGAGGACGCGCTTCGGACGAGAGATGTTCCAGAGCATCGTACGCAGAACGGTCCGTTTCAGAGAGGCGGCCAACTGGGGCGTCTCCATCTCGCACTACGCCAAGAGCTGCAAGGGAGCTCGCGACTACGAGCAGCTCGCCCGGGAGGTCCTGGCGGACGAAGAGGCGCTCGAGCAGGACGATTTCGAGCCCGTGAGCGCGGTCCCTGACTCGCAGCTTGCGCCGGGAATGGACGAGTGGATACTCGCGCAGCCGGGACCGCACTTCATCGAGGGCGGTGTTCTCTTCTCCCTCGTGGCGCCGGAGGCGAACGATGTCGAGCTCGTGGGCAGCTTCAACAACTGGGACCGCGAGCACGGTGTGAAGCTGACGAAGAACAGCAACGGTGTCTGGCACGCCAAGCTGGATCTGGCCCCCGGCAGACACCTCTACAAGTTCGTCATCGATGGGGCATGGTGTGCGGACCCGGCGAACGAGAACAGGTCCGCGCCGAACGAGGATTGCGTCGTCGAGGTCTACCGCAGGGACTAGACAGAGACTCGCTCGAGAGCGCAGCTTGGGATCCGACATCTCCGGACAGGGCGAAATGGACGAGGACGCAGGCAGCAGGTCCCCGAAGACACTTGCAGATGTTTCCCACGTCTTCTTCTCCGGAACAGGGGAAAGCGCAGAGGAGTCGCCGGAGGCGGCAGTGCGCCCGGCGGGCGGTCCGCTGGATGGAGCGGATGTCGAGCGCCGCGGCGTGACGGCGCAGGGCGCCGGGCCACCCCGGACGCGACTCTTCGTCGTGACGGGTGGCGACGATTCTCCCGGGAAGTCGACGATCGCCGTCAACCTGGCTCAGGCGCTGGTGCCGTTCGGCCGCGTAGCGGTCTTCGACGCCGACCCCCGGATTCCCAACGCGCGGTACTTCCTCGGTCTTCCATCGTGGCACTACCTGTCTCCGCTGACTGGCAACGGAACGCCCGCCCCGAACATCGTGACGGATGCGGGCGTGGTCGTCACCGACTGGTCGAGTGGCGGAGATGGAGTGGACGACGCGTTGGGCGCCGGTGGCGTCATCTTCACGGACGTTCCGGAATCCGGGCGAACCCCCCTGGATTTCGTTGTCGTCGATGTCCCCTTGTCAAGGACGGAGCTGCGCTCGCGGCTTGCCGTGCACGCGTCCGCCTACATTGTGACGGCGCGGCCAGGCCGCCCGGGCTTCGAGCACGCCTTCGTTGCCCTTAGGGGGGTCCGGCGCGAGTCCGGCCGGGATTGGGTCGCCCTCGTGGTCAACGGGGCCTCGAACGAGGACTACGCGAGGGAGTTCCATGCGAAGATGCAGGCTGCCGCGAAGCGTCTGTTGTCTGTGGACGTGCACCTCCTGGGAGCCGTCCTGCCGGAGCCGGGACTCGGCGCGGAGCAGCGGGAGAGGGGCGCCATAGTCGCGTCGCGTCCGGACGCCGCGTGTGCTCTGTCGCTACGGCAGATAGCATCGAACGCCCTGGAACTGACAAGAAGCGACCGTTCGCAGGGGGAGGGGACGGCCCCGCGGGACAGCAGGGAGGACTGACCATGACCACGAGAATAGAACGGATCCAGCTGCCTGAGTCTGCTCAATTGAGGACGGCGCTGGTGGGGAGGGCGGACAGCGTGCACCCCGGCGCCAGAGTGGTGGACGCTGACGCGCAGGGCCCGACCGGTGTTGACCTTCTGCTGGTGGACGACGACGGTCGGCCGGTCTTCGTCGATGTCGTGCTGGAGAACGCGGGCGAGGTCCCGACACGCATCTTTGACCACACACGGTGGTACGAGGAGAACCGCCGTCTGTTCCTCAAGGCCTATACGAACGACGGTATCGTCCGGATCGAGGACCCCGTGTTCGTGTTCGTCGGTTCGCGGTTCCCGGCGTCCGTGCTGGAGGCGGTCAGCGCGATGCCGGCCGTACCCGTGCGGTTGGTCCGCGCGGAGTACTTCCTCATCGACGGCGCCGCGGAGGTCCTGCTCGAGGACGTGACGCCCTCGTCGCAGGAGCGGATCAGCACGTCGGTCGCGCGAAGGGCGGGTGACTTGTCCGGTGGCGGTGAGTCGAGGCCTCGGAACGTCATCGAGTCCGACGCCGTGCGCACGCTTCTCGCTCTCTTCAGGTCGGGCGTCGACGGTCTGGACGGCCGCATCGCGGCCACGGAATCTGAGGGCGGCATCTTCTTCAGCATAGGCGACCGGAAGCTGGCGGACGTGGTTGTTTCTCCGGGCAGCTTCACGGTGTCACCGGGCGACGGTCTCATCAACCCGATAGTGGTTTCGGACCGCGTATCGCTCGAGCGAGCGCTGAACTCCGTAGTTTCTCTGTTCGTTCGCGAGGAGCGGACGAGGGGTGGTGGGAACGGTCGGGGGGCCGGCGTCGAGCTGGAGGACGGCGAACGGTCGGTGCTGTCGGACATCTGGGGAGCAGGCGTCCACGCGAGCGAGCGGAGCTGACCGGAACGCCGGCCTGTTGCCGACCGCCGATCCGGCGGTCTGTGGCCTGCTCGTCTTCTCAGGTCTGAAGTGACGTCGAAGCAATGCGAAGAGCCGACCCGGATGGGTAGGCTCACTGCGGAATCGGGGTCTGGGGCGTGTCGGCCCTGGTATGTCCGGGCCCGGCGCATCCGGGCATAGAAAACGGGGCCGTGATTGGCCCCTTCATAATGTTAATACCGGGAACCCCCCTGTGATGCGCAGTGTTTTCTCGTCTCTGGGGGTGCTATTTTCGTCGGCACGCCGAATTCCCGCTCCAGACCGCTTGGCACGGCCCTATGCGGTGGGGTAGAGAGAATCCTCTATCTCTCGAAATGCGGCCCTGATTCGTACCAGCTCGGTCGCAACCGTCCTTCTCGACACGTTGAGCGCCTCGGCGACCTCTTTTTGAGTGAATCCCTGATTTATAGCGTACAGAATCTCCTGCTGCCGCGATGTCAGCTGACTGATCGTGTCGTTGACCTCGACAGACAGGGCGAAG
This sequence comes from Candidatus Eiseniibacteriota bacterium, assembly GCA_030638405.1. Taxonomy (GTDB): domain Bacteria; phylum Joyebacterota; class Joyebacteria; order Joyebacterales; family Joyebacteraceae; genus JALGZG01. The sequence continues at coordinate 3,521 of DAOWER010000065.1, forward strand.
GTCTCCTGGACCATGTCGATGGGGGACGACAGCAGGATTTCGTGCCACTCCGTCGGCACATAGCGCAGAACCTCGGGGTCGACGTCGCCGAGCACGCCGTAGAGGATCATCTGACGGTCGAGGTCGCCGTCCGGGCAGTCGATGGCCGTCCGGGTCATGAATTTCAGAGCCTGCCACCTCGCACTGGAGAGATACCACCCCTTCGGCTTCCCTTCGGGAGCTCGCCAGATGTCGATCCGCATCTCCTGTGCGAGATCCTGCTGGAGCATCTCATCGGGGGTGAGGCGCGCGGCAATGCGCGCTATCTCTGGTTCGAGTTCGTGCCAGTTATGCATTTCTGATTCCTGCCTGCACCCGGGCGCTCATGACCATCATCGAATGAAGAGTTCATTCCCTCGTCACAATTGTGGCACGATGGAGGGCCGCTGTCAAGAATCCGGCGCACGGCCGTGTCCCAACGTGCATTCCTCCAGTTGCGATGTGCGCTGTGACACCGCAGGGACTGCAGGTTCAGCCGCTCCATCCGGCGGCAAGAGGGGGTTGACACCGCTTCGAGCCGCCCCCTAGAATAACGATAACAAGTTCCATGCCTGCTGACCCTGCC
>DAOWER010000269.1 GCA_030638405.1 Candidatus Eiseniibacteriota bacterium
ACATTCTGGACTCGGAGCTGCACGCTTTCATAGCGGGCGGCTCCATCTCCGCCACCGACGCCGTCTACGTGATCGAGCTTGTCGGCAACACGCTCAAATCGACCATCCCGGTCGGAGGCAATCCCAACTGCGTGGCGGTGCAGTCGCAGATGACCTCTGCGGACGTCGGCGTCCAGAACGATGCCGTTGCTGCGGCGCTGGGGCTCGGATGCCATCCGAACCCGTTCAATCCAAAGACCGTGATCGACTTCTACATGCCGGAGCGAGGCGCGATGGAGCTCGCGGTCTACGACGTGAGCGGCAGGCGGGTCGCGCTGCTCGAACGCGGCACTGTGGATGCGGGCGAGCACCGAACAGAGTGGCACGGCAGATGCAACGACGGGAGCCCCGCGGCCACGGGTGTCTACTTCGTACGGCTCCGCGCTCTGGGTGTGTCGAAGGCGGTCAAGGCGGTTCTGTTGAAGTAGCGGCGGCCACCCATGCCGGAGACGGTCCGGGTAACGGCAGAGCCGCCGCCACATGACGGTCCGGGAGGAGGAAGCATGCCTACGATCTACATCGTGGGAATGACGTGTCAGCACTGTGTCGAGGCTGTGGAGGCAGCGCTGGGCAGGGTGAACGGGGTGACAGACGTAGAGGTGGACCTCGATTCCGGAACCGCCACATTCAGCGAGGAGAAGCCCGTCGATATGGCCGCGGTCCGGCAGGCCGTAGCGGACGCTGGATACAAGGTGGCGTAGGCGATGCCACATCCGCCACCCGGCAGGCGCCGTCCGGACGCCGACGCTAGATGCCCCGCCTTCCGGGCTTCTGACAGATCTTGCCTCGCCTTATGAACGAACCGAGCTCGTGGGATCCCACGAGCTCGCGGTCTTTCACGACCCAGTTTCCTCGCACCATCGTAGATACCGGCCACCCGACCACCTCGAACCCGTCGTACGGTGAGTAGTCCGAATGACCGTGAAGGACCTCCGGTGTGATGGTCACCGGCAGTTCCGGGTCGAAGATGACGAGGTCGGCGTCGCTGTCAGCCGCAAGCTTGCCCTTCCGAGGGCACAACCCGAAGATCTCCGCAGGTTGCGTGCACAGCCTGTCAACGAGGTCGCGCTCCTTCATCCGACCCTCGGACACACCGAAGTGCCACATGAGAGGCAGCAGCGTCCCGACACCGGGAAGTCCCATCGGGATCTTGCGGAAGTCAGAGGCATCCTCGTCCTTGTCGGCAGCGGTGAACTCGCAGTGGTCGGTCGCAACGACCTGGATCAGCCCGTCGTCCAGGCCATCCCATAGATTCGCCTGGTGCTGCTCGTCGCGAAGAGGCGGGCACGTGGCGTAGCGCTGCCCGTCCGGACCGGACAGCTTCCGCTCGTCCAGCAGCAGGAAGTGTGGGCACGTCTCGGCGTAGACCTCCAGACCCAGCTCGAGCGCCTCGTCTATGACCTCAACACCCTCGGCCGTCGACACGTGGACGATGTAGACCGGCGCGCCGGCGTCGTACGCCGCGCGCAGCACGGCTCCGATGGCTTCCCCCTCGACGAAGCTCGGGCGGCTCGCCGCGTGGTCGGCAGGCGAGAGCTTCCCTTCCTCCGCCAGGCGTTTGATCTTCCGCTCGATGATCCACTCGTTCTCGCAGTGGACCTCGATGAGGCCGCCGTGCTGGCCGGCTTTCAGGAAAGCGCCGTAGAGCTGCTCCTCGCTGCTCTTGAGCCCGGAAGAAGAGTAGACAGTGTACGCCTTGAAGGACGGGATGCCCGCCTGGATCATCTCTGGTATCTCGTCGTCCTGCCTGTCGCCCCAGTTGACCAGTGACGCGTGCAGCCCGAAATCGATGTGGCAGTTCCCCACGGCCTGCGTCTTGCGCTCTGCCACCGCTTCTGACAGAAGCTGGCCTTTCTTCGGAGTGACGTACGTGAGGATCGACGTCACGCCGCCGAACGCCGCGGCGCGCGTGGTCGACCGGAAATCTGAGGACACGTGACCATTGAGGTCGAGCGAAACGTGGACGTGCGAGTCGATGACGCCGGGGAGAACGAGCTTCCCGGAGGCATCGGTGACCTCGGCGCCGTCCGGCGGCGTGAGTCCCTTTCCGATCTCTGCGATCCGACCGTCCTCGAGCAATATGTCGGAATCGTAGGAATCGATCTCGGTGACAAGCCTTCCGCCGCGTATTAGTGTCTTCACACGCCACTCCGTCCGGAAGAACGCTCCTGGGATTCCACGAAGGCCGCGATGGCCGCCGCGAGCTCGTCCTCGTGCCCCCAGTAAGTGTGGTTCGCACCGCGCACGATGACGCTGTCCGCCCGAGGCGCCGATGTCGCCATCCTCTTGATGAGCGACGCGGCGTCCCCTACGGGGACGTTCACGGCCTCCTCGATGTCACCGTAGGTCACGAGTATTGGGCAGGAAACAGACGCGAGCCTGCGGTAGTCCCCGTCGCTGCCCAGCCTGAACGGGAAGATATCGGTCGCCGACGGGTCGCCGAACATGCTGACGAACGTCGCCGCGCTGAAGGGAACATCCCGCCCGACCTCGAGCAGCGCTTCGCCCTTCCCGTCGCTCACGAGCGCCCTAGCCCGGGCCAGCACATCTTCCAAGCTCGACTCCATCCGATCCTCCTGAAGACCGAACATCTCGGGAGGAGAGATCAGAATGAGACCGGCGCATCCGGGATGGCCGACCTCGGAAAGGTAGTACACGATCTTCGAACAGCCGAGGCTGTGCCCCTCGAAGTAGATCTCATCGTGCCCGCGTTCAGCGAGGAAAGCCGCGCCCCCGGACACGTCGTGAACGCAGTCCTCTATGATGTCGCGCGTGGAACCGCCCGGTTCGTAGGTGGTGTCAACGCCACTGCCCTTCAGGTTGTCCGAGAGGTAGTCGTGCCCCCTGTTGTTCGTGACGAGAAACGCGACGCCTTTCGCGAGCACTGCGTCGCAGACATCGGCGATGAAGCGGTTCTCGTAGAAGTTGCCCGCCAGACCGTGAGTGTGGAGGATCGCCCGTCTCGCGGTCCCACCGGGTGGAGCGGCGTAGAGACCGACGAGCTCCATACCGTCACCCGCTTCGATTCGTACCAGTTCCGCTTTCACGCCAACACCTCCGCTCTCGCATCAACACCACCGAGCAGCGCTTGCAGCAGTACCGGGCCCGTGATCGCGATGCCTGGGCACGCCATGCTGAACATGCCCGGACGCGGACCCTTGTCTGCCATTCTATCCGAGAGACAGAGCGCACTCAAGGAGGCTTGTGATGTCCCGGCAAAGGAGCAAAGGGCGCACAAAGGAGATCGGGGCCGAGTTCCCTCGGCCCCGGTCGCGCTCCGCGGGGTTGGGACGGGACCGGGAACAGAACCCGGCCCCGTCCGGAGGATTGAGCTACTTCAACAGTGTCATTTTCTGCGAGTCGCGGTAGTCGGGCGTCTCCATCGTGCAGAAGTAGACGCCGCTGCCAACAGACTCACCGTTTTCATTGGTCCCGTTCCAGACCGCCGCGTGGCGGCCGGGCTCCACCACACCGTCCACGAGCGTCGTCACGAGACGACCCGTCACGTCATACACGCGGATCGTCACGCGCGACTCGTGAGGTACGTGGTAGGCCACCTTGGTCACGGGATTGAACGGGTTCGGACTGTTCTGGACCAGCCTAAACACAACGGGAACGCCCTCGGAGCTCAGACCCTCGAGTTCGGCCGTGAGATCCTCGTTCGACGCACCGCGAAGCTCCGCAGACGCGAAGTCGACCGCGTAAGTCTCATCCAGAACCTGGAAGGAGAACAGCACGACATCACCGGAACCGCCGATCGTCATGTCCGTGCCAAGCACGGCCGCGTCGACCTGCACGCTGTGGGAGGTCGCGTTGCTCCAGAAGAACATGTCGGCCATAGGCGAGCTCATGTCATTGCTCAGGCGAGCCGACACGTACTCCAGCCCGTCGAACTCGAGTTCGGCCGTGAGGCCCTTCACATCACCGGCGTTGCCCTCGAGCCGCAGTGCCAGTTCGAGCACGCCGCCGTTCGT
>DAOWER010000080.1 GCA_030638405.1 Candidatus Eiseniibacteriota bacterium
GGCTCGCCCCCGACGTGCTCGAACCAGAGAGCTTCCGAGTAGCTCGCGAAGCCCTCGTTGAGCCATAGCTCGTCCCAGGTCTCGCAGGTGACCCAGTCGCCCCACCACTGGTGCCCCAGCTCGTGCACGAGGATCCAGTCGTAGTAGTGGTCACCGCGGATGAGAACGCGACCGTAGCTAGTGCAGGTCTGGTGCTCCATGGCGCCGCCCCACGGGAAGATGGCGTGGCCGTACCGCTCGTCGAGGAACGGGTAGGGCCCGAAGATCTCCGCGAGGGCGCCTATGGCCTCGGCCGTGATGTTGAGGTCCTCCACGGCGTTCGAGTAGTGCTCCGGGTAGACGTAGTTCTCGATGGGCATGGTGTCACGCCCGTAGGTGTAGTAGTCGGTCCAGGTCGAGTAGTTCGTGATGGCAACGGAGATGAGATACGTCGTGATGGGGTAGCCTTCGAACCACGTGTAGGTCTTCGTGTCGCCGTTGTCGACCTCCGAGACCAGCATACCGTTCGAGACCGCGATGTAGGCATCGTCGACGGTGAGGGCGATCCTGGCTGAGTCGGCCTTGTCGGCGGGTGTGTCTTTGCAGGGCCACCACTGGCGCGCGCCGCTCGGTTCCGAGAGGCTCGAGATGATCGGGGTGCCGTCGTGCGTCGAGAAGTTCAGCGCATCGTCGACCGGCGCGCCGTGAAAGACGACCTCGATCTCGAGATCGCCTCCCGTGTTGACGACGCTGTTGAGAGTGACCGTAATCAGGTCGCTCGAGTGTGTGTACGACGCCGGCGCACCATTGTGCGCAACCGAATCGACAGTCATGTTGTCATATAGATTGAGGAGCACGGTGGAAAGGCCTTCGATCGTGCTCGTCGCGCGCATGACCACGGACCCGGCCACGGTCTCGGGCCCCTCATCTATCTCGATATCGATATCGTAGTAGTAGGCGTCGTAGTCTTCCTGCGACGTGCGCACAGCGTCCGGCGGGAGCGCGAGCGCGGCCTGGAGCTTCTCGAACGCCGCCTGCTTGGGTTCCCACAGGATGCTGCGCGGATCGTCACCCGGACGCCTGTCGTCGAGATAGGCAGGCCGGGCGCCCGCGGTCGCACTCAGAGCGACCAGGCAGGCGAGGACGATGAAGGCTCCGCCCGACGCAGTGCGGAAGGTCCGTGGCATGTGTTTCCTCCCTGGGCCCGGAGCGCAACGCGCTCCCGGGTCGGTTAAGGGGGTGCGAGATATGTTCAGACACCTTATTATACCGCAATATGAGCATGCAGTCAAGAAGGGCTCGACGCGCCCGCGCGCGGACCGAGGTACGGTCCCTTGCTCAGCGCCTGCGGCAGTTCTAAGATGTGATTCGGGGCCACTTCACCGGGTCCACCAAAGGAGGGTCGGAATGCCTGCTGAACCCTCACGAGCCGGACTTGAGCTTGTCCTCCTGACGATGCTGCTGCTCTCCGCGTCGCCGGGACCGCTTGCAGCGGCCATGGATGCCCGAACGGAGGACGCGCTCCTCAAGATAGAGGCCGTCATCGAGATGGCCGAGTTCAGCGAAGCCCTCTGGCCGGCCTGGGACATATCCGAGACGCCGTTCGCACTGCGCTGCCCGGACAGCACCTGCTATCTCATCAATCACCCGCGTCCACCGGCACACTTCCAACGTGTGAGGGAAGAGTCATCACTCCGAACGGCCGTGTACCAAGCTCACGCTCGAGATATCCCGTCCGGCGGGGCCTGTCTGGTCGAGGGGGTCGCCACGGCGGTGCTCGATCTCTGGGGCGTGGCGGTGGAGGCAGTGCCGCGCGCTTTCGAGGCGTCGTTCCGCGCGTACGAGGCGGAGGTCTGCGAAGGCAGTATGCGGCCGATAGAGCTCCTCTCCGGCTATCCGATGGATCCCTGGAACCTCGTCCTCGCGGACATCGAGTGCCGTCTCCTTCACAGGGCCGCGCTCGCGCCTGACGACTCACTCGATTTGTGCGTCCGCGAATTCGTGAGCGTGCGGAGACATCGCCGCCTGAGAATGGGCGGACGCTACGCGGGGTTCGAGCGCAGGATCGAGTTCACCGAGGGCATTCCCACTTATCTGGCGGAGCGATGCCGAAGGGAAGCCGAACCCTATCTCGGGGGCAGGTTCGGCCCGCGCCTGAAGGATGCCCTCGGGGAGGCGGGCGCCCTCGAACGATGCTTACCCGAGTCAACCGATCTCGACTGGTATCGCGGCGAGCGTTTCCGGTGGGCGGGCGCTGTGCTGTGCAGCGTGATGGACCGGTTCGACCCGGACTGGAAGGAGGAGGCGTCGCGCGACTGCGTCGACCCGTTCGAGGTCATGTACAGACGAGTCAAGGGCGAGACTCCACTGGCGAGGACCGTGCTGGCACGGTTCGGGTACCAGCAGCTCGTGGCCAGCATGACCACGACGATCGAGCGGTCGAAGAGCGACGCAGAGCGGCTGTTCGAGAGCATTGCGCGAAGCGAGAGCCCGACCTTGTCAATCGGTACGCATCTGCTCTCGAGTGGTGAGGTCAGTTTCGATCCGTCGCGGATCGAGAAGGTGGACGCCCATCGCGAGGTGCACACCGGCATCCTCAAGATCGAGTACTCCGGAGGCACACACCTGTATGTTCTCGGAGTCCCCGCTGCTGTCGTGCTCGGAGACGACGAGTTCGATCTACGCAAGGTGATGATAGCCGCGCCGGAGGAATACACGGTCGTGCTGGACGGGGAGGAGCTCGAGATCAAGGAAGGCGTCTACGAGTTCACCAGGTCGCTGTCCGTGACCGCGGAGGGCATCTCCCTCGAGGCCACGTACGGTACCGTCATGGTGGGGGCGAGGGGGATCTCGTTCATCCTGCACCGATAGGACGGGAGGCCACGCGCCCTCCGGCCGGGGCTTCCCGTCCGCGCTGCCGCTTCTCCTACTTGTCAGTGTCGTACCTGCCCTTGATCGTGGTCCAGGTCGCGGATGCATCCTTCTCGACGACCTGGCACTCGAACGTCGCGTAGGCGCTGAGATTTCCCGGTAGGTCGAGTTCTCGCAAGTCCACCCATCCTTCGCCACGGTCGTTCCAGGACACCATGGCATCGCACTCGCCCGGGGCAGCGACCACCGCGGGAAGCTCGTCACACGTGTCGAGGAACCGGATGGACGCGAAACAGGAGCCGTCGATCGCAGGCGTGTCGGGTGGCATGGGCACCGTCACCGCCCAGAGCCCCGCCGGCTTGAACGGGCCTACTGTCCTCTCCTCGGAAGCGGCTATGAGACGGCCCTGCCCGCTCCGCGTGAAGTCGGTCGGGTCCGCCTCGTGGATCTCCGCCTGTACGGTCAGGGCGCAGCTGTTCTCCTCTTCCCAGTAGAGATACATCGTGACGCTGACGGGCTTCCACCCGCCCTCGCACCCGGCGCATCCCGCGGGACCACAGAAGACCCTGAACGACTCGTTGCCGGTGAACCTGTCCTCGAGCGTCCAGTAGTAGCTGGTGTACCCATTCTTGCAGACGTCTCCAGGCTGACTCACCGTCGCAAGGTTGAGCGCCTGCTCCGACGTGCCATCGGGAGCGGCCCCCGATGCGATACCTGCGAGCACGAGCAGCGCGATGACAGGAAGAAGTCTCTTCAGTGCCATTGTTGTCCTCCCGGCTAAGAGTCTCATGTCGTTGCCGGCTCGGCGGAGGGCGAGTGCGCCTGGACGAACGGCGGCCTATCCTACCGGGCGTGCGCGTTCGTGTGCGACGCCGCGGTCGAGGAGCGAACTGCCCTCGCGGTTCCGGTGCCGATCTGAGTGACTACGCAGAGGATGGAAGTGCATGTACCGTTCCTGTTACAATTGCCGAAGCCGGTTTTCCGGGGATGAAAGCGGTGGCCGGCGGCGGGGGTCGATGGCCGGGGTAGGTGGCCGGGGGCAGGGACCGACGGCAAGGGCCAATGGGCCGGGAGAAGAGCGATCGTGAGCGTTCCCGTGGTTGTTTCGCTGGCCGAGAGTGGGGAACTCGAGCGCCGGGCGGCCGTCGCCCGGGAATCGCTCAGCGCGTGCAGGCTGTGTCCGCGCGAGTGCGGCGTGGACCGTCTGGCGGGCCAGGTCGGCTACTGCGGCGCCGGGCCCACTGCGAGGGTCTACCGTCACATGCCGCACCCCGGCGAGGAGCCGCCGATCTCCGGCACGCACGGCTCCGGGACCATCTTCTGGAGCCACTGCACGATGTCGTGCTGTTTCTGCCAGAACTACCACATGAGCCAGCTGGGGGAGGGAACCGACCGCACGATCGAGGAGCTGGCCGGCTTGGCAGCCTGGCTCAGGGACGCGGGCTGCCACAACGTCAACCACGTTTCCCCGACGCAGTTCCTTCCTCACGTGCTCGAGTCGCTTCTGCTCGCCTGGCGCGCGGGAGTCGTGCTGCCGCTCGTCTGGAACACCTCCGGCTACGAGTCCGAGTTCGCGCTCGGACTCCTGGACGGGGTCGTCGACATCTACCTTTCGGACATCAGGTACGCATCGGACGATGCGGCGAGGAAGTTCTCGGACACACCCAACTACGTCCCCGTGAGCCGGGCGGCACTGGTCGAGATGCACCGGCAGGTGGGAGGCCTCAAGGTGGACGCCGGCGGCGTCGCTTCGAGGGGGCTCATCGTGAGGCACCTCGTCCTGCCGAACGGGCACGCGGGCACTCGCGACGCCATGCGCTTCATCGCCCGGCGGCTCGGAGTCGACACATACGTGAGCCTGATGGCGCAGTACTACCCTGCCTGTCGCGCCCGCGAGTTCCCGGAACTGGCGAGGAGGATCACCCGCGACGAATGGGCCGAAGCGCGGGCGGCGCTGGAGGACGAAGGCCTCGAAAACGGGTGGGTACAGCAGTATCCGGAGGATCTGTCGCCGATTGCCGGCACGGAGATAGCGTCCGACTAGCGCGGCCGGCAGGCGCAGCC
>DAOWER010000258.1 GCA_030638405.1 Candidatus Eiseniibacteriota bacterium
AGACCCGCCGGCGCGTCAGGTGCAGCACAGCGCGAGGAGGAGATCATGTGCAGAAGAACCGCTACAGTGGCACTGCTCGCGGCAGCGTGCGTTCTGGCGCTGAACGTGTCAGCCACGGCCGCCACATATCTGGTCAAGCCCGACGGTTCCGGCGACTTCGGCACCATCCAGGACGCTATAGATGCAGTCTCGGACACGGATATCATCGAACTTGCCGACGGGACCTTCGAAGGAGACGGCAACCGCGACATCGACTTCCTGGGCAAGCAAATCACCGTCCGATCCCTGAGCGGCAACCCTGAGGACTGCACAATCGACTGCGGCGGCGAGTTCACCCCGCATCGCGGGTTCTGGTTCCACAGCGGCGAGGGAAGCACGTCGGTATTGGAGAACATCTCCGTGGTCAATGGCTACATAGTCGATGGTGACGGCGGGGCCATCCTCTGCGAGTCGGCATGCCCGACGATCACGGGGTGCATTTTCGACTCGAACACCGTCGCCGGCGACTTCGTCGGGGGCGGCGCGATCTTCATGCAGAGCCCGCCCTACTTCGTCATGACCGGATGCCGGTTCGTCGGCAACACAGCAGGTGAGTTTACTGGCGGCAGTGGCGGCGCCATAAGTGTGTACGGCGCCGAACAGGGCGAGTTCCACGACTGCATCTTCGGACCAGGCAACCTCGCGGGCAGCTATGGCGGCGGGATCGTCATGGACCTCGCCGCGGATAGCGACCTCTACTTCGAGAGCTGCGTCATTGCGGAGAATGACGCTCCCACGGGCGCCGGGCTCTACTGCGATGAGGGCATCGTGGCCATGGACGGCTGCTCGGTGTACTGGAACGAGGCGGCGGCCATGCCCGGCAGGGGCGGAGGTCTCTTCGTCTCGGGATCGGCGAACATCGTCCGCAGCACCTTCGTGGCGAACGCTGCTGCGACCGGCGGCGGGATGTACTTCTCTCAGAGCAGCAGCGCCGACGTCAATCTCTGCATCGTGGCCGGGAGCCTCACGGGAGGCGGGATACACCTGGAGGTTCCCATACGCGAGGTCAATGTCCAGTGCTGCGATGTCTTCGACAACGAGGGCGGGAACTACACCGGCGACCTGGCCGACCAGACGGGAGTCAACGACAACATCTCAGAGGACCCGCAGTTCTGCAACGCGGCCGAAGGTGACCTCAGGCTCTTCGACACCTCACCGTGTTCGGAGGCCCTGAGCCCGTGCGGTCAGCAGATAGGCGCTCTCGGTGTCGCGTGTGACTCGCCGGTGGAGCCCACGAGCTGGGGCAGGGTCAAGGCAACCTACGAGTAGCGACAGCGTGTAGTCGCGGCGCGCGTCCAGCGGGAAGGACGGCACCGTGTCAGGAAGAGCACGACTCGTTCGGGCCCGTGAGCGACGTTCGCCAACAGGCGGCCTCCCGCGGGCCCGAATTCGCGTACTTGACATGCGTGACCTGGTCTGGTATCATCCTCGTGCCGGCTTCGTTTCACTTCGCGCGCCTCGGCTGGGAGGGCCAGGGGCCGCGCCGGGGTGACGGGGAACCGGCGTAACTTTTGTGTCCACCCCTCGTTTCCATGTCCGGGGAGGTCCGGAAGCATGACCCTGGTGTTCCTGCTTGCCGTGGCATACCTCATCTACGGCGTTGTGGAATACCGCGTGCACCTCACGAACCTCCGCGCGGTGCCCATCCGCGTCCACGTGAACGGCACCCGGGGCAAGTCCTCCGTCGCGAGGCTCATCGCGGCCGGCCTTCGGGCAGGAGGCATACGCACCGTGGCCAAGACCACCGGCTCCGCCGCCAGGTACATCCACCCGGACGGCGCAGAGGAACCCGTCTCAAGGCCCGGCCCGCCCAACATCCGCGAACAGCTGGGCATCGTGAGGCGCGCCAGGCGCGAAGGAGCTCGTGCGCTCGTCCTCGAGTGCATGGCCATCCGGCCCGATTTCCAGTGGCTCTGCGAGCACCGGATCGTCAAGGCGACGGTGGGTGTCGTCACGAACGCGAGGCCGGACCATCTGGACGTCATGGGACCCACCGTGGACGACGTGGCGGTCGCCCTCGCCGGGACCGTTCCGACCGGAGGCGCACTCTTCACGTCCGAGCACGCGCGGCTCCGGACCTTTGCGGAGCAGGCAGCGGCGCAGGGCACCGAGGTGCATGAGGTGCTGCCCGAGGCGGCCGACCAGAGCCTCTCGCAGGGCTTCAGGTACGTCGAGCACCTCGAGAACGTCGTCCTTGCGCTCGCCGTCTGCGAGCATCTTGGCGTCTCGTCCGACATCGCCGTGAAGGGCATGAGGGAGGCCACGCCCGACCCGGGCGCGCTCTTCATTCACAAGGTCCGAGAGGGCGACAAGGAGATCGAGTTCGTGAGTGCGTTTGCGGCGAACGACCGCGATTCGATTGTGGCCATCTGGAACGCACTGAATCCGCATGCCGATCCCGGTCGGGCCGTGATCGTCATCGCCAGCATGAGGGCCGACCGCCCGGACCGCGTCTTCCAGTTCGGCGAGATCATCGCAGACGACCTTCCCGCCGACCACTACATCCTGACTGGTGGAATGACCCATCCCGTGAAGTCGATAGCCAGGAGCCGCGGGCTCGGTCCCGAGAAGATCCACGACCTCGGTGGGAAGACCGCCGAGGAGGTCTTCACGAAGGTCGTAGAACTGACGCCCGAGCGCGCGATCGTCGTTGGGGTGGGCAACATCGGTGGCACGGGCGGCCAGATACTGTCACTGTTCCGAGAGAGGAGCAAGAGAGAGTGATACCAATCGCGGTAGGGCTTGGACTCGTGATGAGTCTCATCTTCTCGGAGGCCTTCGGACTCGCCGCGGGTGGCATGGTCGTCCCGGGTTACATCGCGCTCGCCATGGCCGAGCCGTGGAGAGTCGTCGGAACGATCGCCGCCGCCATCATCACGTTTCTCATCGTCCGCCTGCTCAGCCGGGTCATGCTTCTGTACGGGAAGCGACACCTGGTCATGGTCATCCTCGTCGGGTTCATCTGCGGCCATCTGACGAGAGTCTTTTTCGGCAGGCCCGAGCTCCCGGAGTTCCTGAGCTTCGAGGCCATCGGCTACATCATCCCCGGACTGATCGCCTACTGGATGGAAAGGCAGGGCGCGGTCGCAACGTTGATGGCGATGCTGATGGCGGCCGTCCTGGTCCGACTCGTTCTCATCGTCGCCGTCGGAGGAGTACCGATTGAAATACCGGCCTGGTAGCGTTCACGTGATGAGTCTCGTGGCGCTTGCCGTCGTCGGGCTGGCGCTCCTCGCGGTCGCCGAGCGCTCGAAAAGCCCGGTGATGCAGCAGTACTTCAATGAGAAGACGGAAGCGGCGACCCTGACGCGGGCGGGGCTCGACGCCATTCGGGAAGCACGGCTGGGGTTGGGCGGGCCAATAGACATCGTCAACGACCCGAACGAGACCGGACTCATTGGTCAGGAGGTCACGCCCATCACCTCGAGCAAAGGTTCACACGAGCAGAAGCTCCGTGCGCTCGATCCCAATCTCGCGGCCGTGTTCGTGGAGCTTCTCAAGCGTGGCCGCGTAGGGGAGGGCGACCTGGTGGCGGTTGCTGTCACGGGGGCGTTTCCGATGCTGAACGCGGCGATGCTTCTGGCCATCGAGACCGTCGGCGCCACACCGGTGACCATCACCTCCGTCGGTTCGTCGATGTGGGGCGCGAACGACCCGGACCTCACGTGGCTGGACATGGAGTCGGTGCTGATAGACGCGGGCGTGCTGAAGCACCGCTCCGTCGCGGCGTCGAGAGGCGGCGGCGATGACCGGGGGCGGGGGCTTTCGCCCGAGGGCCGCGCGCTGGTCGACAGCGCCGCCGTGAGGAACGGCGTTCCGCTCCTCGACGAGCGGACGCTCGACGAGAGCATCACCCGCAGAATGGACCTATACGAGGAGGCTGCGGACGGAGACGCCTACGCGGCCTACGTCAACATCGGGGGTGGTTTGGGCAGCACGGGAAGCTCGCAGGTCTACCGTCTTCTCAGGCCCGGCCTCGCGAGGAACCTCGGCACGAAGAACTTCCCGAGGCGGGGCACGCTCGTTCGTATGGCGCAGCGGGGAGTGCCGGTGATCCACGTGCCCAGCGCCGACCACTTCATCGAACGCTATGACCTAGCGACCGAGGCGACGCCGCTTCCCGACGTCGGGACCGGCGGCATCTTCTTCAGAGACAGATACAACGTTCCACTCGCGGGGATTCTGGCGGTCCTCTACGGGTTTCTGATCTTCGTGGTCGTCAGGATCGACCTGAAACACTACCTGTTCCGCAAGCCGTAGTAGGCTGAGCCGGACCGGAGGCGCAATGAGAAGGGCTTTCACTCTCGGTGTTGTGG
>DAOWER010000175.1 GCA_030638405.1 Candidatus Eiseniibacteriota bacterium
CCGCGCCACCCTTGACGCTCGCGGCCTGATACGCGGTCCGTTAGGCCGCCTGACGGATGGAACGGTGGTGGCAAGGTGCCACAGGAGGGTGCGTGAATCCGATGGTTCGCCGATCTCGCGACTCTGATGTCGAGGTGCTGGTGGAACTGACACTCCTGGCATTCGTCCCGGTATTCGACTCGTTCCGCGAGTTGCTGGGACCGGCGATCTACCCGATTATCTGGCCCGACTGGAAGAAGGCCCAGCGGGAGGCAGTCGAGACCTTGTGCAGCAGCTCCAATGAGAATGTTGTGCTGGTGGCAGAGGTGAATGGAGTGCCGATCGGCTATGTGGCCTATGGGATTCGCTCCAAGGACAGCGAGGGGGAGGTTCTCCTGCTGGCCGTTCATCCTGAGCACCAGGATCGCGGCGTTGGCACGCTCCTGAATGGGCGAGCACTCGAGGAGATGAAGGCCGCTGGCGTGAAGCTGGCCATAGCTGAAACGGGCGGGGAGTCCTCGCACGCACCGGCACGCAGATCGTACGAGAAGTCAGGATACGTTGGGCTGCCCTTGGTCCGGTACTTCAAGAGCTTGTAGCCGTTGTCTGGCTTGGCGGTCGGCGAGTATGGAAGAGGTCCTGATGTGTATGTCAGGAGGCCAAAAAAGTGTATGAACTTGGCTAGCTTTTCTGCCACGCCTACTGCACCGCGGGCTGTCGCCCGCGACGCACCCGGCGCGACAGCCTTGACACCCGCGGCTGATGCGCGGTACGTTAGCCGGGCCGCACTGGCGGACGCACAGTAGTCTCGATGGGAGGTGCACCAATGAACAGACTGGGCTTCCTTGGCTTCCTTGGTTTCCTCGGTTGCCTTGGCTTCTTGAGCTACTTGCCCGACTCTCAGAACCTATCCAATCTGTACGGGTTCTTTGTGTTGTTCGCTCTGTTCGCGCTATTCGCTGTTCCGGTACGCAGCAAGTAGTCGCGATTACCAGAGCGGCGCAGTCTGAGATTCGGACGTTTGCACGGCATGACGTGCGACCGGCCAACTGGTGTATGAACCCGCCGAGCCTGGGTGTCACGAGGTCTGCGAGGAGGCTGCCGCTTCGTGTCAGCCAGCTCACCCCGCGCCACCCTTCACGCTCGCGGGTTATGCGCGGTCCGTTGGGCCCGCGGCGCTGGCGAGATGGTCAGATTGGAGGAACGGAGATGAGCAAGCGCTGGAATTCGTCGAGGTGGTTGCTGGGCGGTGCCATCACGCTCTTCGTGATAGCACTCGTGCCCATCATCGGCGGCTCGATGCTGGGTGACAAGCGCATGATCTTCCTCCACGGGGGTTTCTTCATCAGCGTAGGGATCGTGTTGCTTGGTCTGTCACTGGGGCTCTCAAGGCGTTCATCTCGTGAGGTGACCTGAGCGCCGGGGCCTGACCAGCGTATGAACCCGTCGAGCTTGTGTGTCGCGTCGATTGCACCGCGCGCATTGGTGCACGGCGAGATCGAGTCTGGGCTACCCAGATTTCGAGTAGCTCGATACATCAGGTGGGCTCGATAAGGGCCTCCATGAGTGAAGGCCGAATAGCCGCAGCAGGCCAAGTGTAGTTAGACTGCAGCCCGGTGAGCGCAAACGGACAGGAAAGGGGAACTGACATGAACCGACGGGCAACAGTCATCGCAGTGACCATAGTAGTCAACGCCTGCCTATGGGGCTTCGCCATCCTGATGTCGGCCCACACGCTGAGGGGTACCGGCGCGTACCAGGAGATCCAGCACATCCTCGGCGGGTGCACCGCTACGTCGCTAGTCGTGGTGGGCGGCGGTCTCGCTGCTGTAGCTAAGAAGTCGAAAGCAGGCGACTAGGCTCTGACCGCCCAGGAGCTCCGTATAGCCGGCGGGGCCCCAGGAGGTAATCGACCGCACGTGGAACGTGTCATGGTCGTTGGGACGAGTTGCTCGGGGAAGACCACGCTCTCTCGCCGCATGGCAGAGGCTCTTGACATCCCGTGCGTCGAACTCGACGTGGTGTTTTGGGGGCCGGATTGGAGTGAGCGCCCCACTGACGAGTTCCGCGAGGCTGTCCGCAGGCGGGCGGCGACCGACCAGTGGGTAGTAGATGGCAACTACAGCAAGGTGCGTGACATTCTGTTGTCCCGTGCGACCGATGCGGTCTGGCTGAACTACTCGTTTCCAGTCGTGTTCTGGCGGGCGCTATCCCGCACCTGTCGGCGGATCATCTCTCGGGAGGAGTTGTTCGGGGGCAATCGGGAGACGTTCTGGAAATCATTCTTCACCCGCGACTCGATTCTTTGGTGGGTGGTGCGGACACATCGCTACCGGAAGCGTCTGTATCGCGAGTTATTCAGCGGCGGCACAGGCGCAAGGGTTCGTCTGACGGAACTTCGCCGACCTCATGAGGCAGATGATCTGATAGCACGCATTCGCGGCGCTGTCTAGACTTGTGCTGAGCGGAGGACCGGCAGTGGCGTGAGGGAGAACAGCGCAAGCAGTTTCAGAACATCCAGATCACCATCTGCGAAAGACAAGGGGGACGCTGGAAGATCGCATTCCAGGCATTCGTGCGGGACCCCGAACATCTGGATGTGATTGACATAACATGTAGAGGAGACATGATGAAGACGGCAATGCACGCGCTTCTGTTGCTGCTGCTTTCGGTGACCTTCACACCTGACTGTCCAGCAGGTGAGGTCACCGACGAGGTTTCGCTCGAGGCCCTCCCGGCCTCGGTGGTGAGAACCGTACCGCAGTGTGGCGCCGCCGCCGTGGACTCGAACCTGAGCGAGATCTCCGTGACGTTCAGCAAGGACATGAAGGTCACGGGCCATTGCTGGTCGTGGTGCAGCGTGCAGGAGAGTTCCTTCCCCGTGCTCAGCGGAGCCACGGAGTACCTGGAGGACAATCGCACCTGCGTTCTCCACGTTGCGCTCGAACCGGAGAAGACCTACGCCATCTGGATAAACGTGGATCAGTTCCAGTCGTTCCAGGACACACGGGGACATCCGGCCGTCCCGTACCTGCTGGTCTTCAGGACGGGGTCGGGGGAGTAGTTGGCGGTGGCACGCCCCTCGGGACGAGCACATGGGGTCGATGAAGGCTCCGTGTCGCTGAACGCGGCGGTCCAGCTGCAACCAGACCCACGGCACGAGGCAGGTACTCATGGGAATCGTGCGCTCGAGATTCATCAAGTCGCCCCGGATCATGGCCAGGATCCGCCTGGTGACGAGGGTCAGCTTCGCTGTGGCGGCTGCACTCAGCTGGTGGACGGTGATAGATGAGGGACCAAGCGACGCGAGAGTGATCACAGCGATCATTACCACTCTGGTGGTGGTTGTAGAGGTTACAGTGCGCAGGAGGCGGCCCGAGCAGGAGGAGCGCGACACTGCGCCGGGGCCCGACTAGCGTCTGCGGCCGACGAGCCTGACCCTGAGAGACAGACATGTTTGTCCTGATACGTGCGGTCACCTACGCCGCGCTCTTCATCGGTCTGGTGCTGGTGTTCGTGCCGGCTCGGGTACTGTCGGCGGCGGGCATCGCCCGGCCCGAAGCGGTCGGACTGCTGCAGGTCGGTGGGATGATGATCGGAGCGACGGGCGCCGTGGTGGCGTTGGGGTGCGTACTGGCCTTCGTCCTCGTCGGAAGGGGGACCCCCGCGCCGTTCGACCCACCCCGCCGCCTCGTGATCCGGGGGCCTTACCGCCACGTGCGGAATCCCATGTACATCGGCGCCGGTCTCGCCCTCGCCGGAGCCGCACTCTACTATCAATCGCTCGAGCTTCTTGGTTACGCCGTCGTGTTCCTTGTCGTGGTGCACCTCTTCGTGGTGTTCTATGAGGAGCCGACGTTGAAACGGAGTTTCGGAGCAGACTACACCGCGTACTGCCGTACGGTACGCCGATGGTGGCCGAAGCGATGAAGCGGCCTGGTGGTCAAACGTCGCCTGACCGGCCGCCGTGCAGACGGTGTCCGGCGGCGGCGAGTCGGAATGAGTGGTTTATCGGGCGCTGCCAGAAGAGGAGACGAGAGTGAAGGGAGCCATCTGCTATTACTCGGGGTCGGGCAACACGGCGCTGGCGTGCCGGTACCTGGCCGCGAAGATGGAGGGCATCGAGTTCGATCTCATCGACGTCACCGAGGCCGAGGCGGTCGACACGGGGGCGTACGACGTGATCGGCTTCGCGGCGTTCACGGACTTCTTCGGGCCGTCGCAGGTGTTCCTGGACTTCGTGGACCGCCTGCCGCACCAGGATGGGACGCCCGCGTTCGTCCTCAGCACTCACGGCTTCATCAGCGGCAAGACGCTCAGGATCATGGAAGCGTCCGTGGCGGCGAAGGAGTTCCGGGTCGTTGCCGGCCACGCCCTTCACACTCCGGAGAGCTACCCGCCGATGATCGTGAGAGGTAGGGACAACGAGCAGGCGCCGAACGCCAAGGAGCTGTCGGCGTTCGACACCTTCATCTCTGAGCTGAGGCGCCGCTTGCTGGACTCGCAGGCGGGCCTGGGCGGCGCGAGCAGACCAGTGCGGATCAGCTTCCTCAACAGCCTGATGCCGTCGCGCCCTCGCACATCCGCGAGGAAGGACATGGGAGAGAAGTACGTCGACGAGGCCCTGTGCACCGAGTGCGGTATCTGCGAGAAGGGTTGCCCCTACTCGGCAATTCGCCTCGACCCCAGACCTGTGTTCGACATGAAGAAGTGCTACGGTTGCTGGAGCTGCTACAATCACTGTCCCGAGAAGGCCATCTACACGAAGAAGTTCAGGGGCGTCGGGCACTACCCCCGTCCGATCGACCTGCTGAAAGAAAAACTGCGGGTCTGACGCGGGCAGGCACACGGTGGCGATGCCGCGCACTTGCTGAAAGCGACTGTAGCGGGGAGGATATGACTTCACTTCGCGCCGCGGTGGTGGTTCACTGTTGGTGGCAGAGACAGTGGTGTGAGCCGATGGATCGTCCTTGCGCCATCTGAAGGAGGGGAGAATGGCACCTGCATCGGGGTCCGGAGCCGTCGCGGCGGGGATCATCGCAAGGAAGCGCAAGAAGATAATCCAGGCCTTCAGGGAACACGGAGCCACCAGTCCGGAGAAGGCCAGAACCCTGGCTGACGTAGGGCTGTCGGAAGGGCTTCTGCTGCACGTCATGAAGCTCAAGCATCTCATCGTGAATGTCGGGGGCGATAGATTCTATCTTGATACCGCGCGCGAGCAGACCGTCGATAGAACCCGCAGGGTGGTCATGGCCGTGATTGCGCTCGTCGTTGTGGTCATCGTTGTCGTGCTGTGGCGGATGGGCATGATGTAAGGCGCCGTGAGGTGCTTCTGTGTGAAGATAGTGAGGTGGCAGCGCATGGGGTGATCGCCCAAGGGAAGAAGGTCATTCTCAGGGACCGCATCCCCGCCGACGTCGACCGGTGGCTCTACTGGCAGACGCACGGCGAGTGGAGGAAGCTCGACGCTCCCTGGGAGGCGTTTGACGATGCGATGGAGCCGGAGAAAGAGGCCGAGCTCCGGGAGAAGTTCATCGAGCGGTGTGGACGCGAGCCGCACGAGCCGCGAGGGTTGGCGGCAATCGCCGCAGTGGACGAAACGCCGCTCGGCTGGGTCAACCGCTATTCCTCCAAGAGGACCTCGCGTGAATGGTATGTCGGCATCGGCATCGCTGAAGACGGGTGGTGGAACAGGGGGCTGGGCACCGAGGCGCTCCGGCTCTGGGTCGACCACCTGTTCGCGAAGTCGGACTTCCACCGGTTGGGGTTGACGACCTGGTCCTTCAATCCGAGAATGATGCGAGTGGCAGAGAAAGTCGGGTTCGTGCACGAGGGAACTCTGCGGGAAGTCAGGGAGTGGGAGGGCGAGTTCCTCGACTGCATGGAGTACGGGATGCTGCGCCGCGAATGGGAGGCCCTGCGCCGATAGGGCGCCCGCGGAGGCGAAGAGACGAAGGAGGACTGAGTCGTGGCGAATGCGCCGGACAAGAGGACCCTCTTGGCCTACTGCGGGTTCTACTGCGGTGACTGCCTGGGATACACCGGTGCCATCGCAGACGCGGCGGAGCGATTCCAGGCGGTCCTCCGGCAGTACCAGTTCGGGAAGACCGCGGGAGCTATGTTCCAGGAGCAGCTGGCGGAATACGACAAGCTGCTTGAGATGGTCGACTTCATGGCCGGTCTGCACTGTCCCGCTGTGTGTCGCTTGAGAACGGACCACACCTCGTGCTCGGCGAGGAACTGCTGTATCGAGAAGGGCTATTTCGCCTGCTACGAGTGTGACGGGTTCGAGACCTGTGAGAGGCTGCGCGCGGTGCACGTTGGTATCCACGAGGAAGCCTGCACGCTGAACCTGAAGACCATTCGAGAGATGGGCCTGGACGCCTGGCTCGAGAGCGGCGAGCGCCACTGCTACTGGACGCTCGACACTGACGGCGACTCCGGAAGCGACTGAGGGAGCATGCATGACGCTTGACGGCAACATCAGCAGGATCTCCGAGGATGACGGCGAGGTTCTCCGGGAGATTATCAACACGGGCAACCGCGAGGCCTACCGGAGCGTCATTCCTCCGGAGTACTTCAAGGACGAGGTTCTCCCGGAAGGCGCGGTCCCGGAGCTTCTCGCGTCCATGGACTTCTACGGGTTCCGGCACGCCGGGCGTCTCGTAGGCGTCGCGGCGCTGACCGTGGAGGTCGAGGGCGTAGGCAGGCTGCGCTGGATGTATGTCCACCCGAAGTTCCAGAGGATGGGAGTTGGGACGGCGCTCGTTCGCCATCTGGAAGAGAAGGCGGTCGAGGCCGGCTACACCTCGATGCGGCTCCGCACGGCCGAGGGCGCGCATTGGGCGATATCGTTCTATGAGAAGCTCGGCTACGGGATAACGGGCAGGAACCCGCGCCCGTGGTGCGCCGACATTCTGATGGAGAGAGCTCTTTAGCCGGTCGTGTGCCGACGCCAGACTTCACAGAGGATCCGAGTCCGAGAGGCGAGGGTACACCGACCCCAGACAGGAGGAGGCAAGCCGTGCAGTCCTTCACGCGTGTGTTGATTGGCCTTTCGGTGCTGAGTTTTGTCTTTGCGATCATCGCGTCTCTGCTGGGCTTCAATATCCTCGGCATCTCGCCGGAGGGCTTCTCGCGGGCGTGCTCCAATCTCGCGCTCATTGCGATCGCGCTGGAGCTCGGGTGGAAGATAAAGGGGACGTCCTCGCAGGCGTGATCGAGCTTCCTGAAGCGGTGGTCATGGCGAGCCCTGTACCAAATGCGGGACGCCGACAGAGAGAATGCAGTACGTGAGCGGCGCGTCGTACTTCTGCCCGAGCTGCCAGACCTAGCGGGCTCGCGGTTCCGCGGCGCATCTGATGCGCTCGGACCACCGGGCGGTGGGCGGGACTCGACCTGCCGACCGGACCGGCAGCTGGCCCCGGCCGGTGCAGCCTCACCCATCACACGGGAGCACCACCGTGATACACGATTCCATCCTCTCTGCTGTCGGACAGACACCTCTCGTTCGCATACGCCGCATGGTGGCCGAGGGAGACGCGGAGGTCATCGCCAAGCTCGAGTCCTTCAATCCCGGCGGCTCCGTGAAAGATCGGATAGCGCTCGGCATGATCGAGGACGCCGAGCGGACGGGCCGCCTCGAGTCCGGCGATGTGATAGTCGAGCCTACGTCGGGCAACACGGCCATCGGCCTGGCGCTCGTGGCCGCGGTCAAGGGCTACGAGGCGGTCCTGGTCATGCCCGATACGATGAGCGTCGAGCGGCGGGCGCTGCTTCAGCAGTTCGGCGCGCGCATCGTACTCACGCCCGGCGACCAGGGAATGAAGGGCGCCATAGAGGAGGCCGAACGCGTGGCGGCCACGCCCGGGCACTTCATGCCCCGTCAGTTCTCGAACCCCGCGAACCCCGAAGCACACAGAAGGACCACCGCGCGCGAGATCATCGACGCGCTCGAGGGCCGAACGCTCGATTACTTCGTTGCCGGCGTCGGAACGGGTGGCACCATCACGGGCGCCGGGCAGATCCTGAAGGAAACGTACCACGGCATCACGGTGGTCGCGGTCGAGCCGGCAGCGTCACCGGTCCTGTCGGGCGGGCGCCCGGGAGCTCACAAGATACAGGGCATCGGCGCCGGGTTCGTTCCGGAAGTTTACAGCGGAGAGACGGTGGACGAGGTCATCCAGGTGAGCGACGACGCGGCGCTTGAGACCGCGAGGGCCCTGTCGCGCGAGGAGGGTATCCTAGCGGGCATCTCCTCGGGTGCCGCCATGTTCGCCGCACTAGAGGTTGCGCATCGCGCAGGAAGTGGTAAGCTGGTCCTTGTGATACTACCGGACACGGGCGAGCGCTACATGAGCACCGACCTCTTCAGGTAGTGGACATGAGACCTCTTTTCCTCGACGACATCGCAGCCATCAGGAAGAACGACCCGGCCGCCAGGAGCATCGTCGAGATCTGGCTGTGCTATCCTACACTGCATGCGATCCTGGTTCACAGAATCGCGCACTGCCTTCACACGCGACTCAGGATCCCGGTGCTGCCGCGCTTCGTATCCGTGTGCAACAGGTTCATCACGGGAGTCGAGATACACCCGGGGGCGAAGGTAGGGCGAGGGTTCTTCATCGATCACGGAAGCGGTGTCGTCATTGGAGAGACGGCCGAGATCGGCGACGGCTGTGTGTTCTTCCACGGCGTGACTCTCGGCGGCACCGGCCATCACATGGACAAGCGGCATCCGACCATCGGCAGCAACGTGCTCGTCGGGGCGAACGCCACCCTGCTGGGTCCCATAGGGGTCGGAGACAATGCGAAGATCGGGGCTACCGCCGTCGTCATCAACAGGGACGTCCCCGCGAATTGCACCGTCGTCGGCGCCCCCGGTAGGATCGTGAAGCGAGACGGCGAGCACGCGGACGAACCGCTGCCCCTCGCGCACTACCGGCACAGCGTGAATCGCAACGCCTGACGCGCGTACCGCGCGTTCGGTGCCCCCCTGGCGGCCGCGGCCGCACTCGCACCCCCGGAACCGCCGTGCGGGGACTACGTCTCCGCTCGGAAGAAAGGGAGGACCCCATGTCAGCGAGCACTCGCTCCCTGCGTCGGATTCTGTTGTCAGCGGCGCCCTGGTTTCTCCTCTGCGCGGCCCTCGCGGTGGCGCTGCCCGCGCCGGCCGCCGACGTCGAGGAAGTGCCGCTCGAGACGGACATCGTCTCGGCGACCGTGTACGGGCGCCAGGCTCAGATCGTCCGCCGGGGAGAAGTGGAACTCGAATCCGGCTCCGTCCGGCTGGTCTGCAGCGACCTCCCTGAGAAGTTCGTCGAAACGTCCCTCAATGTCGAGGGGGCCGGCATCAGCGGCGCCAGGATCGTCGGCATCGACCTGCGCAGAACTGAGACGAGCGGAGTGGAATCCGCGCGCTACAAGGAACTCGTTGAGGAGCTGGAGCAGCTCGACGCGGAGCTCATGCACCTTCAGATACGGCGCACGGCGCTCACCAATCGCAAGAGACTCGCGCTGTCGATCAGTCAGTTCTCGAGCGACGTCGGGCAGGAGCAGCTGGCCGGCGGTGACTTCGCGCCCTCGTACTGGGACGGCATCCTGACCTTCTTCGAGACGGAAAACATCACCACGGACGACCGGCGCGAGGACCTCGATGAAGAGACGTCCGACCACGAGGAACGACGGGCGTGGATTCTGTCCGAGCTGCGGTCGATGCAGGTCGGGGAGGGCCCGGGCAAGGAAGTGGTCGTCGACTGCGAGACCGAATCCGGAGGCTCCCTGACCGTTGAGCTCTCGTACCTCGTTCCCGACGCCTCGTGGTACCCGGAGTACACAGTCCGTTACATCGAGCGCGAAGACGAGGTCGAGCTGACGTACGCCGCGCGCATCGTCCAGGCCACCGGCGAGGACTGGAAGGGCGTCTCCGCGTTGCTGTCCACCGCGACTCCCCACGTGGGTGCCGCGCCGCCCGAGCTTCTGCCGCTCTACGTCGGCGGGACGACGGGGACCATTCGCGGCAGGGTGACGGACGCCTCGACGGGAAGGTCGTTGCCCTACGCGAACGTGTCCGTACTGGGCACTGCCAGCGGATCGATATCGGACGCTGACGGCGTGTACGTCATCTCCGACGTGCCCGCCGGATCGCACACGCTGCAGGTCTCGTATATGGGGTACAGGACCGAAAGGAAGTCGCGCGTCCGGGTCTCCGTCGGCCGAGTGGAGCGCGTGGACTTCGCCCTCCAGGCCGAGTTTCTCACGGCGGATGAGGTCGTGATTGAGGCTGAGAGACCGATGATCGCAACAGGGACGACCACGACGAGGCTGAGCGTGGACGAGTCGAAGGTCCACGTCCGCGCCCTCGCAACCCGCGAGGAGAAGGCCTACGAGGAGCCGCCTGCGATCCAGCACTTGGGGGCCGAGCTGCTCGGCTCCGAGTTCGCGGCGAATCTCGTGATTCCCAAGCCGATCGACCTCGAGACGGGCGCCGAGCCGAGGCGCTCTCTCGTCGTGAGAGAGCGGATACCGGGCCGCTTCGTTCTCCAGGCCGTCCCGCGCCTCTCCGAACACGTCTTCGTGAAAGGAACACTGACGAATCCGCTTGCCGTCCCGCTTCTCCCGGGCGCCGCCGAGGTGTACGTCG
>DAOWER010000030.1 GCA_030638405.1 Candidatus Eiseniibacteriota bacterium
AGCTCATGCGCGGCGCCGGATAGAGATCCCCCTGGTTGAGCATCATGAAAGTGAGTGTCTCGGTCTGCCCTGGGGCGACCGCGACGATCGCCTCTTCGGGATCGACGGTCCATCCCTCCGGAACGTCCCAGATCATCACGTCGTCGATGGCCCTGTCGGTCACGTTCTCGATCGTGACCTCCACGGGCGCACGGAGCGACGCGTCGTCGAAGACCCTCACGGCGGCCATTGTGATCAGCTCATTCTCCACGCGTTTGATCTCGCGGACGTCGTCTACAGTCACGACGTCGCGTGAGTAGATGCCACCGAGGTCGACGACCGCCAGCTCGTAGCCGGGAGACGTCACGGTGACCCAGCCGAACTGGAAGAACTCCCCCCTGGCAACCGGCTGCTCGGCGCTCCGGTACATCACGCCTCCCGAACTACCCATGACCGTGTAGTCGATGCCGTCGAACTCCGTCGTGAAGTAGTGGTGAAGGTGGCCGTTGAAGACCGCATCCACGCCGTACTCACGGAAGATGTCATGCAGGAAATCAGGCTCACCCAACACGAGGGTCTGCGCCCACAGCGGCTTGTGGACGAACACGAAGATGTTCTCCGCCTCGCTGTGCTGCGCAAGATCCCCGACGAGCCAGTCTCTCTGCTCCTCCGGGAAGTCTGCGGCCACGTCGATGCGGCTGTTGTCGAGGATCACGAAGTGCGTGTTCTCGTGGTCGAACGAGTAGTAGGGATCGAAGCCCGTCCTCTCCCTGTACATGGCCTCCGATTCATCGTCCCAGATGTCATGGTTGCCTGGGGTCATATAGAACGGCACCTCGAGCTCGCCGATGAGAACCAAAAGTGAATCCCATTCAACACCGGATCGCTCGTAATCTTCTCCATATCCCTCGATGTGGTCGCCGACCGTGACCACGAAATCGGGGTTCAGGAGGTTGATCTCCTCGATCACCTGCGGGTAGATGCCCGGCGTATGCCCGCCGGTGCGGTCGCTGAGTATCGCGAACCTGAAGAGCGGCTCCGCCCCGGCCGCGGCCGATGACAGGCTGGCGAGCAAGCAGACCGCGACCGCTGACGCCACGAACGTCCTTCTCATATCGACAACCCCCTCCCGCGACGAGGTCCTCCCCCGCCGGAGCGCAACATGTGTCTGATGATGGAAGAAACTCGATGCTAACTCCCGTCCCCCGGGGTGTCAACCGCGCGCAGGCTTCCGGGGAGCACCGCGGGTCCGGCAGCGGCGCCAGGAGAGAACCTCGGCGCGACCGGGCGGAACCTCGGCGACGCCCGGAGGGACCTTGGCGATGCCAGCGAGGCCCATCGCCGACGGGTTCACATCAACGATCGACCACCGGCACCAAGGGAGCGTCGGCGGCATGAGCGGGACCGATCGGCGGACCCGAGTACGGAGTTCGACTCATCACCACCGCGTCTTCCGACCGAGCGCGTCTCGAGCGTGACGACGTCGACCGTCCGGAACCTCCGCCACGCATTATTCTCTTTGACTCCGCGTAACACGTTGCTAATATTCTACTCATTCAGTCAACACCCCTCGCGATACACCTTGAAGGAGCTACAACGTGGGCACCTGTCCGGAATGCGAGTGTGAGTTCGAGGATCCCATCGAGGTCTGCCCGCACTGCAACGTCCCGCTGGTCACAAGAGAAGAGCGAGTAAGCCAGAGCGAAGAAGAGGACGACGTCGACGGAGACCTCCCGGCTGAGGGTCTCGTCGTCATCGAGACCACAGAGGACGACGAGCGCGTCGGCGAGTTGAGAGAGCTGCTCGAAGAGAGCGGCATACCATGCTTTCTCAGTAACGAACTCTTCCCGGCGGAGACACCTCCGGTTGAGACGAAGGTGTTCATCCCGAGAGAAATGGCCGGGGATGCTCGGAGATTGTTACGCGAGTTCCCCTGCTGACGGAAGCGGCGCGACCAGATACTGCCGCGCCGCGGAATCCCCCGCACCGACTACGAGCGATGTCCGCACGGTACCCGGCCTTCCGGGACTACCTCTTGTACCCGATGGCCCGAAGGAAGTCCCTGCGCGCTCTGATGTCATCCTCGCCTTCGATGCCCTTCGGGCTCTCACCGTCAACGACACCGAGGATACCCCTGCCCTGCCCGGTCTCAACGACGATCGCCTCAACGGGATTGGCGGTCGCGCAGTAGATGCGACACACCTCGGGACAGGCCTTGACAGCATTCAGAACGTTGATGGGGAAGCCGTCCGTCATCACGACGACGAAGCTGTGTCCCGCCCCCACTTCGTTCGCGATCTTCACGGCTACCGCCTGGAGCTCTTCATCGTTCCCGTCGAAGCGGATGAGGCAAGGTCCTGACGCCTCACAGAACGCCAGCCCGAACTTCATGCCGGGTGCCGCGCTAATCAGGATCTCGTAAAGGTCCTCGACCGTCTTGATGAAGTGGCTCTGTCCGAGGATGATGTTCGCACCCTCTGGGAATCTGATGGGAACGCTCTTCGTTTCCACCTTCGCACCTCCTTCCCTTTTCCTCGCGCCGATTGTACACGCTCGGGACTACGCTGTCACGTCTGCCAGAGTCTTCGGTTGCGACCACGCGACCCAGCCGCTAGACTGAGTCGGGCTGCGAGCGGAGCGATCGTGTGGAGCAGCAACCCCGGGGAGTACGGAATGAGAGTCCTCTACATCTCGGAGGTACAGTGGCTGTCCCAGGTATCGCGGAAGCACCACATGGTGCGCCGCTTCCCCCGCGACTGGGAAGTGACCTTTCTCTCGCCGATCAACGCGAAGCGTGGTGAGAGCAGCTTCCGACTTAGGACGGACCCGCACCACCCGAACGTGCGCTTCCTGTCACTGGCTCTCCCGAAGCCCGACTCAACACTGGCGGCCGCCAGAGCCTTGAGCGAGACGTTCTCTTTTGTCGGCATGCGCGGCCTGCGCTCCACGATGGACTCATTCGAACCTGACATCATCGTCACCTCCTACATCTGGGCATCCCCCGCCCTCCCTCACGCCCGGGCGCGCGGGATCCCTGTCGTCTATGACTGCAACGATCTCCATCCGGACTTCTATCCGGCTCGGGCTGCGGAAGCGGAGGAGGCGTTCAGAGCGCTGATTCGCTCGGCGGACGAGGTTGTGGCCTCATCAACGCGCCTCAGGGACATCTGCGGCAGGGGCGTCGTCATAGGAAACGGGGTCGATCTGGATGTGTTCGGGGGAAGGGTGGACCGACCGCTCCCCCGCCGGGTGGCCGAGAGCCCGATCGGCTCGTGTAGAGAATTCGTGGCCTACGTCGGCTCGGTCAACAGGCGAGTCGACTTCCGCATACTGGAGACCCTGGCCGGGGCGGTGTCGGACGAGGGCAACGTCGGGATCGTGTGCATCGGACGCGTCTACGATGCGGTGCGCTCAGAGGTGGAGGCGCTCGCGGAGCGGTATCATGACCACATCCTCTTCACGGGCCTCGTACCCTACGAGGAGCTGCCGGCGTACCTCTCACACGCGTCCGTGGGGATAGCGCCGTTCGTGCTGGACGAGAGAACGCAGGCGATCAACCCAAACAAGCTCTACATGTACGCGGCGATGGAGCAGAACATCGTGTCGACTCCCTTCTCCGCGGACATCGCTGAGCACGAGGACCTGATCTTCATCGCCAGAGATCCGGACTCCTTCGCACGATCCGTCAAGGAAGCGCTCGCCGACGAGGAACGCCGACGAGCGGTGAGGGACCGCATCGCAGTTCCCAACAGTTGGAACGAGAAGACGCGGGCGTTTCTGGAGGTGCTTGCCCGTACAGCGAGCGGGGGACGCGAAGAGGCCTGAACCTCCCTGCGTCCCCACGCATCGAGGGAACCCCTCCACACCACTCCTCTCACATCATCGGATTCCCCGCAAGCCCGGTCTCTCTACTCACCTTCCGCCTGCTCCGGCGCACCGACCACGACCTTCCCGGCCGGCCGCGCCGTCTCGGACGAGCCAGCGTCCTCGAGACCTCCGGCCTCACCCCGCACGCCGGGATCCGCGTCCCCGGCCTCTCTCGCCGAGCAGGGCACGAGGTAGAACGTCAGCATCTCCGACGGGTAGTAGTAGGACAATCCAATGTCGTAGTAGTCGTAGCAGTACCCAGCCGCGTAGACGGCGACCCTGAAGTACTCCTCCTCGCTGCCACCGTATCCGTCGTAATAGAGATAGCCGCAAAGAATCGAGGCGCAGCCGGCGGAGCTCACCGGCCATACCCCCTGGTAGTTCCAGCTCCACCAGTCCCTCTCATAGAGCTCGACTTCGGCCCACGGGATCGGCCTCCCGGTGTAGTAGTCGAGCACGTACACCTGCAGCGTCGCCATCCGGGGCGCCGGGCCGCAGTAAGGATCCTCGATGCAGACGATGCACCCGGAGAGCATCACGGGTATGGTCAGAAGCAGAACGCCCGCGGTGAGGAATCTTCTCAGGGACACTTTCGCAGTTGGTCTCATGGTCCTAGACCTCCTCTCGCCCTTTCCTTCGGACTCGCTTGAATCCCCGAGCCTGCCGCGCTAAGGCCGTGGAACGAACGGTCACAGACCGACCGGGTGCTTCACTAGGTGCCGAACACCCTCACGTCGAACTCAATCCACTTGAGCCTGGGCACCTGCCAGGACTTCGTTCTGACTATCTTGTAACCTGTGATCTCCGCCTCGACCCTGATGTCTCCCCACTGCCTGGCGAAGACCTGCCCTCTCTTGGGCAAGACCCCGTGGTCACCCTCTATGTCGATCCTGAAGAGCTCATCGTCACCCCAGTGGTCCTTCATCGAGAGACGCCCGACTATCTCGGTGGGGTCGCCCTTCGAACTCTCGATGCAGTCGATCTCGATAACCGCATCGGTGGGTCCCATGTCGAACACGCAGGAGTAACCGTCGGAGCAGTTGTCCATCTTGAAGCGGTCGTGGAGGATCGTGTGGCGGCCGTCGTCACGGCGCGGGTCGCGCCCGTCGCGATAGCTGTCCCAGCCGCCGGAGTTCTGTCCGTCGTCATGCCAGTATCCGCCATCGTAATCCTGTCCATCGTCACGCCAGTATCCACCGTCGTAATTCTGTCCGTCGTCATGCCAGTATCCGTTGTCGTACCAGCCGTCGTGCCCGCCGTCTCCGGCAACGTAGAACGTCACCGAGTCACACGACCAACGCTCCGGGTGGTCGTACCACTGTGGCGGCACGGGCCAGTCATGTGGCCCGATGACCACGCGGCCGTACCATCCCGGCGGGGGGGATCCACCGGGACGGCCGACCACTACTCTCCCTCCGTTCGGATGGTGCCGGGGGATCCAGGCACCGCCCGGGCCACTGGGCCAAGGGGCTTCGTGGGCGCATGCTACCAACGTCTCTGCGCCCCCCATCCCAGCGATTCTGAGGGAGTATCTCCGGCTCTCCGGAATCCTGTAGGTACGTCCAGGACTCACGAACGTAGAGCCGGACCACCTGCTCGGGTATATGGTGCTCACCCGCCCGTCTGGCGAGTAGTCGAGAATCGTGACGAAACACGGGCGGTCGACGCGGAAGTAGACCCACAGACGATCGCCGGGGTAGTAGGTTGACCGCTCTCCGCGGTCGACCCACACGCGTATTCTCGGGGCGGAGCGATGCTGCCGCGGGTGCGTGTTCCACCCGCCGCTCCAGTGCGGCGGCTCGGGTGCGACAATGACCCTCTCCTGCCTGCCGTCCTCGTCGACCGGCCTCGCCTTCTCGCCCATCGGCCTGTCCTCTTTCACCACACTGGCCGCACCAGCGGGCTGGACCGTCGCGACGAGCACGAGCGCCGTGGCAAGAACGAAGAGCGCTACGAGGGTCGTCCGCCATCTGTCAATCGATATCGCACGGGTCATGACCATCACCTCCTGTCATATGCCGGAGCGGCCTCTCCTTGGAAGTCGAGCTTTCAGATGTGCTCCGGCGATTCATCCATGCGGTGAACTTAGACGCTCGACCCACCACCCTATTCAGCAAACAGAAACGGCCGGGCACACAGGCCCGACCGTAAGGAGCATCGTGTATTCAGTTGCACTGCCACGCGCCACTTCACAGGAAGCGACGAAAGAGAGTTCCCTACCCGCGCGCCGAGAGCGCGAGAACCAGGACCCCTCCGCGAATCGGAGGTCCGCCCAGAAGCACAGTCCCACCGTTCTTCAGGCGGATCTTGGTCCGCAGGACCACCTCGCGCTTCGGAGTTTCCCGTCCCCCTTCTCTGCGTGGTTCCTCGCGGAAAAGGGTCACTACCATCTCGATCATGTTCGAGCCGTCGCGGCCGAGCTGCTCCGGGGCGATCTCGATGGATAGGTGCTCCGGGAGCTTGAAGACGGTCGCTTCACCGAACTCGACGGCGTCTCGATCCTTGTTGAGAAACGTGTAACTGTCGTATGCGAAGAGAGATCTGAGGTTCTTCGAGAAAGGCGCAAGTCGCGGGTCCAGCGCGGCCGCCGCTTCGCCGCGTTCCGAGGCGGGGCGCGTGGCAGCCGTGATGGAGGTCACCTCTACCACTATCCCACGAGATGAGGCGGCAGACGCCGGCGCTGCGAGCATCAGGAGCAACGCTATGGAGCAGGCGATAACAGTCGTTCTCATGTGCCTCCCCGAACTACGGCCCCCGCTCCGTTCACTGTAGAACGTGCCAGGTGTCACCGCCGGACGGCCCCGCGAGCTGAGCTACTTCGCCCCAGGACCCTCTCCGCGAATCCCGCCCTCGACCTCTTCCGAGAACACCCAGATGACCGTCATCTCGGGATCCTCGGAGGAGAAGAACATCGGGGTGTACCCCGCGGCGAGGCTCTCGATGCTGTCGACGATGCACTCGTTGCTGGCCGCGGCCGTCCCGCCGCGCCACGGCCCTACACCGAAAGGCCCGACAATCAAAACCGCGAAGAGAACCACGACACACGCGGCAGCGAGGGCGTAGGCGCGCCCCCACACCGGAGCGTGAACGGGTCTGGTCTCCCGGACCTTCGCGGCACGCCGCGACTCGCGGTCGACAGCATCCAGCTCGAGTTTCAGCCCGTGCCGGAACTGAGCCCACGTGTCGTCCGACACGGCGGGCACCCGGTGACTCTTCAGGATTCTATCAGACGCACGGATTGAGTCAAGCTCGCTCGCGCAGGCTCCACAGCGCGCAATATGCGCCTCAACCTTGCGATTGAGCTTCTCTGGCAGTTCCCCGTCGGCAAAAGCCGTCAGGTATCGTTCGAATTTGCATGACCGTCGCATTAGCTAGGCGTCCTCCGCCCCTCCTTCCGACACGGACCCACCACCCTCTACGTAGGGTGCGAGCATCACTCTCAGCTTCTTCCTCGCGTAGTGCAGGCGCGACATCACCGTCCCGATGGAACAGCCGACGACCTCCGCGATCTCCTTGTATGAAAGCCCTTCTACCTCGTACAGGACGAACACGGACTTGTGGTATTCGGGCAGGAGATCGATGGCCTTCTGGATCTGTTCTCCGAGCTCCGACGACAGAGCATCGGCTCCGGGCTCCCGCGGCAGGCTGGCCACGATCGGCTCGCTGCCCGCGTACTCCGCTACTTCTTCCGGAACTGCCAGTGAATCGACCGAACGAGATCTCTTCCTCGTGTAGTCGATGCACGTGTTCATCGTTATCCGATAGAGCCAGGTCGAGAAACTCGACTTCCCTCTGAAGCTCTTGATCCCGCGATAGGCGCGAATGAACGCGTTCTGTGAGAGGTCCAGCGCGAGA
>DAOWER010000196.1 GCA_030638405.1 Candidatus Eiseniibacteriota bacterium
CCCGATGTTGGCGCCCATGACGATGGGAATCGCGTTCTCGATCGACAGCATGCCGGCCGCGACGAACCCGACGACCGTCGAAGTCGTCATGGACGAACTCTGGACCATGCTGGTCGCGAGGATTCCGATGAACAGGCCGACGAGCGGATTGGAGGTCGTGGCTATCAACCGCTCTGAGAAACCGGCTCCGAACATCTCGAACCCGGTCCCCAGCAGTTTGACGCTGACGAGGAAAACGTAGAGTACGACGATGACGCTCACCGCGCGGGCGAGTGTCTTGAGGGGATGAGACACGGACTCACCAGGCGGATGCACGATGGCCGTCTTGACGGGCGTTGTCCCTGTGATTGCGGTGCTCCGGGGAAGGTGCCTGACCGCCTCCTGGAGATCGCTCTACGAGCTCCCGTGGACACGGCATTCGGCCTGCGATCGGCTCTTCGGCGCAGTATTCTACCATCAGGATTCGCGGTGTCAAGCGGCGAACCCGCGCCCCGGACGCCTTGGGTGGGGAACCCGCGCCCCGGACGCCGCGGGCACGGAACCGAGCGCGCCCGTACCACCATGGCGTCGCCCTTTGGCTTTGACAACGGTCCGCCGCGGCGATAGAATCGCTCCTGTTGGTTCATTCGCCCGGGCGAAGCTCGGGCCGTCTTTACGTAGGGGAGGAACGCATGGGTCATGAGAAGCTGTCAGACAGCTTCCTCGAGCTCATAAGAAGGGCATCGACGACGCTTCCGCCTGATGTCGAGAAGGCGATGTCGCAGGCGATCGAGCTCGAAGGGGAGGGCGCCTCGGCCGCGTCAAGCCTGGCGCTGATGCTCGAGAACGCGCGGCAGGCGAGCGAGGGAAGCACGCCCATCTGCCAGGACACCGGAGCCCTGCTCTTCTTCGTCGAGTGCGGTCCCGACTACAGGCAGAAGGAGATAGAGGAAGCCGCCAGGGCCGCCACCATCGCGGCCACCGAGAAATACTACCTGAGACCCAATGCTGTCGACTCCGTAACGGGCAAGAACTCCGGCAACAATCTGGGGGAGGCCTTCCCGTACTTCCACTTCGACCAGCGGGACGAGCCCGGGCTTCGTGTCAGGCTGATGCTGAAGGGTGGCGGGTCGGAGAACGTCGGTGCGCAGTACAAGCTGCCCGATGGGAGGCTCAAGGCCGGCCGCGACCTCGAGGGTGTGCGCCGCTGCGTGATCGACGCGGTGTTCAACGCTCAGGGCAAGGGCTGCGCGCCTGGTGTCATCGGCGTCGGCGTAGGCGGCGACCGCGGCACGTCGTACCTGGGTTCGAAGGAGCAGCTGCTCCGCGATCTGGGCGACACCAATCCCGACGCGACTCTGGCCGAACTGGAAACCCAGCTCTTCACCGAGCTCAATCAGCTGGGCATTGGCCCGAGCGGTTTCGGCGGGAAGACGACCGTGCTCGGCGTCAAGATAGGGAAGCTGCACAGGCTCCCGGCCTGCTTCTTCGTGTCAGTAACCTACGTGTGCTGGGCCTACCGGAAGGCCGCAATGACGGTCGAGGGCGGGGAGGTGACCTATGATTAAGATACAGCTTCCCGTCTCGGCGGACGAGATTCGCAAGCTCAAGGCCGGCGACGAGATCGCGATCACGGGTGTGATGATCACCGGGCGCGACACGGCGCACAAGTACCTCGTCGAGACCGGCGGTGAGGACGTGAAGGACCTGCTCAAGGACAGCATGATCTACCACTGCGGACCCGTCGTGAAGAAGGAGGGCGACACGTACTCGTTCGTCGCTGCGGGACCGACCACGAGCATTCGCGAGGAGCCTTACGAGGCGGACGTCATTGAGAAGTACGACGTCCGCGGTGTCATCGGGAAGGGCGGCATGGGTCCCTCTACGCTTGCGGCCTGCGGCAAGTTCGGCAGCGTCTACCTGTCGGCGGTGGGTGGGCTCGCGACGATACTCGCCCGTTCCGTCGTCGAGGTCATCGACGTGCACAAGCTCGACGAGTGGGGTGCGCCGGAGGCCATGTGGGTCATTCGTGTCAAGGACTTCCCCGCGGTCGTCACGATGGACGCGCACGGGAAGTCGATTCACGACGACATCGCCGCGCTCTCGAAGGCGAACTTCGACAGGCTGATTGCCGGGGAGTAGGAGCGCGCACTCCCCTTGACCACGAGATCCCCTCCGGCCTTGTGCCGGAGGGGATCTTCGTTGTACGTACCTGCCGCGGGTTCCGAACGGCCCGAACCCCGTCAGTCAAGCAGGCTCTTCATCGCTGCGAACGTGTCGCGGATGTGCGTAGGCGCAGGTGTAAGCTCCGAACTCGACATGATCACGGCGTACGAGTCCGGGTGCTCCGGCGTGAACCCGTGCATTCCCTTCGGCGCGTCGGCTCCCATGTGACTCGGGACAACGAGCACGCCGGGGTTCATAAGGAAGACGAGCTCGCCGAAGCGACGGTCTTCGAAGTAAACGCCCTCGCTCCTCAGATCGTCGTCGGTCAACACGGCGCCGCAGTCGAGCGCTGAAAGCGCGTCCACGACCTCCGCCCTGGCGCCGTCGTGCGAGAACCAGAACCGGGCCATGGTCGAATCGTAGAACACGGTGTAGTCCCGCCCCGGCGCCAGCTCGATGTCCCTCATGTGGCCCATGAGATCGAAGGTCCCCGTCGTCTTCACCATGCCGTGGTCCGAGTAGATGAGCACGTTGACCTGGGAGTAGGTCTCGCGCGCCCTCTCGATGACCGAAGCTATCTTGTTCTCCACCATCGCCAGCTCCCGTGCGACCGCCGAGTCGTCGTCGACTCTGCCGTGGAGGAACCCGTCGATGTGCGGCGTGTAGAGCAGGAAGAAACGCGTCCGTGCCTGGCGCAGTTCGTCTTCGAGCTCGGCGAGGCTCCCGTCGAGACTCGACTTCCAGGACCACGACCTGAAAGGGATTCCCTCGTTCACGAGGTGGTCGAAGATCGAAGAGACGCCGGGGTCGAAAGCCGCGGGGGCGAAGATGTCCTTCTTCTCCACGATGTCGAACGTCGAGAACAGCTCGAACGGGATGCGATAGAAGTTGTAGTAGCCGGTGAAACCGCTCTTCCTGCGATGCCGGTGGAGCAGTCTTCTGCGGAAGCGACGGTGGCTCGTCACGACGGTCGGCAGGAACCGCATCTTCCTCAGGGGCGCCAGCGCAGAGCTTCCGGAGCGGTAGAACATGCCCCAGTGCCCGTGCTCAGAAGGCATCATGCCTGTCAGGATCGTCGGTTGGGCAGCACAGCTGTAGCCGAGCACCGTTCGCTGCCGATAGGCGTGAGGCGCGACCTTGCGGAACGTTCCGTACTCCTGGGCCATCTCCCATCCGAGGGCGTCCACGAAGAAGCACAGTGAGACCCTGTCGCCCTTCGACATGTCAGCCGACCTTTCGTCCGAGCAGCACGCCGTGGTGGAGGAGCCGGAGTGCCCTGATGATGGCCTCGCGCTTCTCCTCCGCCGTGAGCGAACGATAGCCCGAAGGCAGCGCGAAGGGGCAGTACCTCAGTATCATTCTGTCAGCGCAGTCCCAATCGACCGAGTCGGAGTAGCTCAGATAGGTGACGACGGCAGTCAGATAGGCGAGCAGCCTGGGAGATCCGAGCGGGGAGCGCAGGAGCATCCGGGGTGTGGAGAAGAGCCCTTCCGGTGCCCGACCACGCTCGAGCATCCTGAACGCCCGCCCCACACTGCGCGGGGGCTTCTCGAGACGCTGGTAGATGCGCCCGATGCGGACCAGGTCGCACTCCATTGCGTCGGCCCTGGCGACGTCGCTCAGGATCGCCCTCCAGAACACCTCCGCGTAGCCCATGTAGCGGTCCCACGCCTCCCTGGCAAGCGGCACAAGGTCGCCGTCACCGGCCGTGCGTCCGTGGATGGTCGCGATGCCGCTCAGGTCGCCCGTGGTCTTGAAGCGCGCCCACGCCGGCAGTTCATCGAGAAAGCCCTCCAGTCCCTCCTTGAGGCGCGCCGACTCGGGCCGTCTGATGACGTCTGACAGGAAGAACCCCACGCGGTCCGCGAATCCCGTCGGGACGTTGTTCCTGAGGAAGAGATAGGCGGTGATGGAGTCGAGGACCATCTTCGCGGTCCCGTACAGGCACTCCAGAGCCGCGACGGTCGACGGAGTCTCGCCGCCGGCATGAAGGCGGACGAGCAGCTTCTCGGTCACCCGGTTGTGCATGAGAACCAGGCTCTCTGTGTTGTGAACGTCCGCGATGTCGATGTCGCCGAGTGCCGTCACGACCCTGTCGTCCCCCCAGACAACGACAGGCGAGCGGATCATCTCATAGGTGGAGATCAGCGGCCGGGGCTCGGCAAGTTCCACCTCGCTCTTCATGGCGACGTCCGCCCCGGTGCACGCGCTCGAAAGCTCCCGGTTGAGCGCCGCCATCGCCGGCGCGAGCTTCCCGCGAAGCGATTGGAGGTTCGTGCCGTATCTGCACGCACAGACCAGGTCAATGTCGCTCAGGCTGTAGTAGCCGCCGGGAATCTCGACGACGGTCACCTCCGACCTGGCGGGGGCACCGATCATGAGGAGCGCCCGGATGCTCTCCGGGCCGAGCGTGTCGACGACGACGGCTATGCATCTCTCGACGAGTTCCGAGTAGAACTGGTCCTTCTCGGGGACGGTGGAGGTTCGCAGGGACAGCGGCAAGATCACTCCTCAAGTGGGGTTCCATGGTTGCCTGTTACGTCAAGGCTAAGGGGCGTGGAAAGGGGTGTCAATGGGCGTCCGCCCCGGAACGGCAGCCGCCTCGGCAGGCCGAGCCGGGCGCGCGCGTACCTGCCCCTTCCGGCGGGATGTTGTGAAGTTCCTGCCGATGTGTTATAATCTGTGTGTGGGGCCTCCTCGGGCCCCGCAATGAGACCGCATTGAAGAACAGGCGCTTGAAATGACCCCGGTTCTCCGGGGTTCTGCGTGTGTTGCACACGTTCCAAGGAGGGGGAGAATGAAAACGGCTCGCATCTTCGCAGTGTGCGCGCTTCTGCTCGCGCTGGCCGCTCCGACAACCGCCTCGGCCAGGTGGATAGACTTCGGCACGGCCGACCCGAATGCAGCGCCGGAGAT
This sequence comes from Candidatus Eiseniibacteriota bacterium, assembly GCA_030638405.1. Lineage (GTDB taxonomy): Bacteria > Joyebacterota > Joyebacteria > Joyebacterales > Joyebacteraceae > JALGZG01. The sequence continues at coordinate 5,062 of DAOWER010000196.1, forward strand.
GGCTCTACTGAGGTCTGGAACGTCCGGAGTCTCTCTGGCCTTGGATGTGCCCGGTCTCGAGGCGGCGGACGTCGCCACGGACCTTGGGCTCTTCACCGAACTCCGCGTTCCGGGCAGCGCCTTCAGCATCGAGATAGGCTCGCCGATGCTCCCGGTCATTCGTGAGTTCATCGAGATTCCGCAGGGCGCAACACCCAGGCTGTCCGTCATCCGCGCCGACTACAGAGAGGTCGCACTGTCCGACCTCGGAGTCGAGCACAGGATCCACCCGGTCCAGCCGTCGGTCGAGAAGGTTGCCGGCGCGCGCGAGGCCGCGCGCTTCGTCATCGACGATGCGGCCTACGCGGCAGACAGGTTCTCTCCCGACGTCGCCGCCTCTCTGGGCGAGACCGGGCAGATCAGAGCTCACCGCTTCGTCGAGCTCGAGATTTTCCCCGTGCAGTACAACCCTGCGTCCGGGACCATTCGCTACCTCACCGGCATTGAGCTCGAAGTCGACTTCGAGGGCGGTGACTGGGCCCAGACCGAGGCCGTGCTTGAGCGCTACGCGTCTCCCGACTTCGACGCCATGGCGGGGAAGCAGTTCGTGAACGCCGAGACCTTCGCCGGACGCGGATTTCCTGCGCTACCGATCGGGTATCTGATTATCACCTACGACAACTTCTATGAGGAAATCGAGATGCTCGCCGGGCTCCGCCACCG
>DAOWER010000011.1 GCA_030638405.1 Candidatus Eiseniibacteriota bacterium
AACGATACGCCGGGCCTGGCCGAGGTCGACGCGATACTCAGGGAGCTGGACGCGGGGCTCGCGGACGCGGCGGTGTCACTGCAGGCGAGATACTCGACCATCGCCGAGGGATACAGGTTCCTCGAGACCGCCGAGCCACGGGCCGAGGACCTCCATCAGTTCGCCGAGGAGATCGCCGACGTGCTGGTGGCGGACCGGCTGATCCTCTTCTCGCTCGATGAGGGCGCGTCGCCGGTCATCGCGACATCGGTCGACCGCTCGGGCAAGGGCGTAGCGGAAGCGACCCGGTTCGTTCGGACCACGCTGGCGACCCGAGGGCACGCGAGGCCGCTGGTCGTCAGTGATGGACGCTCCTCCGACGGGGGTGCGCTGAAGGACGTCGGCGCCATCGCGCTCATTCCGGCGCAGGTCGGCTTCCGACGCGACCGTTCATACATGCTCTACGCCGACCGCTTCGTCAGCGAGCGTTCGACACCGTTCACCCAGAGCGACATCGAGTTCATCGGGGCCGCCGCCAGAATGCTGGGCGTAGCCTACTCGAGACTGGGTGAGTCGAGCGCCTGGGAGGAAGACGGGCGTCTTGCCGAGGAACTCGGGGCCGCGCCGGAGTCGTCGGGCTTCATCACGAAGGACTCCGAGATGCTTCGGATTCTCGCGAGCGTCGAGCGGCTAAAAGATAGCCGTGTGCCCATCGTCATCCGCGGCGAGTCCGGCGTGGGGAAGGACATCATCGCGCGCGCCGTCCATATGGGCGGGCGCAGCAAGACCGGCAAGTTCGTTGCGCTGAACGCGGGCGCGATCGCTCAGCACCTGCAGGAAAGCGAACTGTTCGGTCACGTCAAGGGCTCGTTCACCGACGCCGACCGTGACCGCGAGGGCCTTGTGCAGGTCGCGGACAGGGGGACGCTCTTCCTCGATGAGATCGGGGAGATGAGCCCACAGCTTCAGGTGAAGCTGCTTCGATTCCTGCAGAACGGTGAGTACCGAAGGGTCGGGGAGAACATCACCAGGATCAGCGACGCGCGGGTCATCTCCGCTACCAACAAGGACCTGGCCGAGGAGGTCAAGGAAGGGCGGTTCAGGCGCGATCTCTTCTACAGGCTCTGCGCCGTGGTCATAGAGATCCCGCCCCTGAGGGATCGGTCGGACGACGTCCCGCTCCTTATGGAGCACTTCCTCAAGCTCTACTGCGAGCGCGAGGAGAAGTCGATCCCCGGGTTCAGCCGAGAGGTGCGCGAGCTCTTCATGAAGCACGATTGGCGCGGCAACAACGTCCGTGAGCTCGAGAACGACGTGCGCAGGGGAGTGGCGCTCGCGGCGGACGGTGAGGTCATCGGGATCGACAAGGTCCGTCCGGAGCTCAGGGATCAGTATCAGATCGGACTCCGCTCGGACGAGGCTCTGCGGCGCTCTCTCAAGGAAGAGGTCGAGGCGCTGGAGAAGAGCCGCATCCTCGAGGCACTGGGGCGAACCAGCTGGAACAAGCAGGCGGCGGCCGATCTGCTCGGCCTCTCGAGGCCCGGCCTCCACGCCAAGATGAGGAAGTACGGGATCGGGTAGTCCGACCCGGCGGCCCCGCTGGTCGGTCGGCCGCCACACCCGATCGAACGCGAAATCACCACGCCCGGCGCCCCCCGCGCCGGGCGTCTCACGTGCTTCCTGTTCACCGCTCAGACACCGTCACGAACCTGACGGACCGTCCAGATCTCGACGCCTCTGCAACAGCTTCACACACAGTGGGTTACAGCAGTCCGCTTTTCCAGCGCTCTCGGAGCCGTCCAAATCGTGTCCTGAAGCTGAATCACCAGTCGCGCGGCTGCTCTCCCTCCCCGTTGTAACTGCCTTGTTCACAGGCACTTAGAGCGCCGGCGGTTTTCTCAGTTACGCGGCCGCTTCTGGCACACTTGGCACACTTGATGCCCTAAGAAGGGGTGTAAGACTTGACAACGGAATACGGAAGGGGGGGCGGCCAGGGTGTTTAAATACGCAGGGGGGGCGAGTCCGGTCGCTCTTTGGTCTGCTTCTCCTTCCGTTTAATGAGACCACCGCGGAAGTGCCCGCGGAGATTGCATAGAGGTTCTGGAAATGCCGAGTGCGGCGAAGACAAAGGTAATGGTCGTGATCCTGCTCATCGGAATAGCATCGCCGTTTCTCGGCTGAGATTAAGACAGCTGCATACTGAGAAGCCGCCGCAGCTGTAATCGACATAGACAGTGTGAAAGGTGATCCCCAGAAGAGCCGATAGCACCTGGAAGCAGAAAGCACCTACGATAAGGCTCTTCGCCATAGCTCCATCCCAGCTGGCAGTTGCCTTGGTCAGTAACTTGCTCTCACCTCCGCAGGGATGGAGTCAGCCCACGACGGCCGGCAGGATATCTCTGACGCTCTCCCGCACCAGACCTGCCGGCCGCACCTCATCCTAGAAGCGCCATCACAGGCGCTGTGTACAGGGCGGACTCCCTCGGGCGTCCGCCCTGCCGTCTGTGGACACCGTTCATCCCTGCGCCCCGCGCGCTCCCGGGGCGCCAGGCACCCGGCCCCGATTCCCCCGTGGGAGTACCCGCAGTGCCCAGACCGGCTTCCTTCGATCCGGGAGCTGAGTGCAGGCTCGTCGCGCGACGCTTCAGGGAGGCGTTGGTGCGGCCCGCAGGCTTGGCGTCACGCCCCGGGTCCGACGACCCGGACGGTTCGCCTCTCCGTGTGGACCAGGGGATCACACCCGGGAACATCGTCGTGCTCCTGCCGTTCGCGCTGGCCGGCGCGCTCCCGTTCGCGTGCGCGCTGACAGCGGCACGGACGATGGCGCTCGGGAACGCGTTCGGCGCCGCCCACTTCCTCCAGCAGGACAGGTGGCTCGACGGGGACGATTCCGTGAGTCCCGCGGGCGCCCGCCTCTCGGACGTCTCGTTTCTCCGCTTCGTGAGAGAATACTCGCGCCTGTTCCCGACGGAGTCGGCCTTCTGGGGTCACTTCGACCGCTATCTCGAGGAGTGGTTCGCAAGCCTCGAGTGGGAGTCCGCGGTGCTCCTGTCGGACGAAGGCGCAGAGGCCGTCGCAGAGGAACAGCTCGCCGACACGCTTCAGAACATCGGGCGGAAGATGTCGCCTCTCAAGGCGACCGCGGCTGCGGTCGCACTGCTCGCCGGGCGGCCGGACACGCTGGCGCCCGCCGAGCGCGTGGTCGAGCACTACCACGCCGGCTACCAGCTCGCGGACGACCTCGATGATCTGGAAGATGACCTGGCCGCGCGGCGGTGGTCGACGGCGGCGTGGCTCATCGCCGTGCGGAGCGGCCTGGCCACACCCGGGGACGTGTCCGGAGCGGGCGAACTCCTGCGGCTGGGCGCCCGGTCCGGGGCGCTCGACGAGCTCGTGGAGCTCGTGTGCTCGTGCTATCAGAAGGCCGCCGGGGAGGCGGCCGTCCTCGGCGCGGCGGTTCTCGAGTCGCATCTTCGGACGTCGCTGGACCGGGCCAGCCGGGTGCTCGCGCGGATGTCACGCCGGCTGACGATCGCGGAGCGGGCCAACGGCGCCGCCGCGCTTCCCGGGCCGGGCGCGGAGGCGGCCCCGACGGCACCTCCTCAGCCGCGCGCGGGCGGGGCCTGCGGGCTGCACGACTTCCGTGTCGGCGGCGATGCGTTCGTCTACGACACGCGCTCCGGGCTCTTCTTCGAGGCCGACCGGCTGGCCGTGGACATCGTTGAGTGGCTTCGGGGCGGGGCGTCGGACTCAGGCTTAGACGTCCTGCGCATGAACCACGACCCCGGTCAGGTCTCGGAGGCGCTGAGTGAGGTCTCCGCGCTCGCGGCGGTCGGGAGCGACACGGAGCGGGACTCGGGAGCGCGCGCCCTGTTCACGATGGCCGGCGGCCCGCGCCCTGCGGGCGGCCCGTCATTGAGCGGCATCGCGGCGGTCGCGCTCAACGTCTCGGGCGGCTGCAACCTCTCGTGCGACTACTGCTATCTGGGGCGCGAGCCCCAACCCTCCCTTCTGATGTCCGACGACACTGCACAGAAAGCGGTGGACCTGCTGTTGGCGGAGTCGTTCGGGGAGCGCAGCGTGTCCGTCGTCTTCTTCGGCGGCGAGCCGCTCATGAACGCCGGCCTCATTGCCCGCACCGCCGACTACGCCAGGCTGCGCGCCGCGGACGAGGGGCGCGACGTCTCGTTTCACACGACGACGAACGGCACCCTCCTCACGCGGGAAGTGGCCGAGATGCTCCATGCGGCCGAAGTCCGCGTCCTCGTGAGCATTGACGGGGCGAAGGCCACGCACGACGCGCACAGGCCGTTCCCGGACGGCGCAGGTTCGTACGAGAGGATCGTCGAGAACATCAGACGGCTGCCCCAAGGGATGCGGCCGGGGGCCCGTGCGACCGTGACCGAGGATTCCGCCCCGCTGATGGAGATCGTCGCGCACCTGAAGGGACTGGGGTTCGGAGTGGTCCACCTGGCGCCCGTGAGCGGGGCGCCGGTGACGAATGAATTCGCCGAGAGACTCGTCCGCGAGTACGAAGAGCTCGCGCGCGCGGAGCTTGCGGCCATCAGGAGCGGGGAGGCGCCGTCAGCGGGCTGCTTCATCGAGCCCGTGCTCGCGCTGGAGCTCGGGCGGCAGCGGCTGGCGCCGTGCGGCGCCGGCGCACGCTACGTCTCGGTCGACCACGACGGGCGGCTGTTCCTCTGCCACCGGTTCGCCGGGGATTCGGGCCACTGCGTGGGTGACGTGGTGAGCGGGCTCGACCGCTTCGCCGTCGGGAGGCTGCTCGACGGCCTCGCCGAAAGGTCCGTGGGGTGCTCGGACTGCTGGGCGCTGGGCCTCTGTGGTGGCGCGTGCTTCCACGATGTCGAGAACGACCCGCGGACGTCGTCGGGGCCCCGGTCGCAGCGGGCCAGGTCGCAGCGGTGCCGAGTGACACGACGGGTACTGGAGCTTTCGATGTGGCTCTACGCGTCTCTACCCGCAGCGAGGAGGGCGAGGCTGACGGAGGTGGCCCGGCGCGCAGCACGTCCGGAGATCGCCGCCGGGCGCGAGTCGGGTGAGAAGCACGGGGGGAGCCTGGTTGGGGTCAACAGGGGTGAGGGGAGGTGATGGGGATGAAACACCTGAAGGTCGCGAACGGGTTCGGCCGTTCGGTGCCCGGCGCGAGAAGGGAGGCGAGTGACATCTGCCTGGTCGACTACTCGCACTGCCCGAACGCCGACGTGTGCTGGATCTTCGACTTCGACAACGGGTGTACGACCGTCGACAGTTGCATCATTGATACTCAGTAGCGGCGCCGTGGTGACACGGTTCAAACAGAGGAGGAATCTCAATGAAGCACCTCCGGATGGCCAACGGGAAGTCGCTGTGCTCCATGACGGAGGGGGCGATCCCTGCGTCGATGCTCTGCTACATCTTCATCGACTGGGGAACCTGCGACAACATCGACCAGTGCGCATTCGACTTCGGGGATTGCACGAGGAGGGACGTCTGTCTTGTCGACTACTAGTCGAACGAGACCGGCCGGGCTCCGTGTGGCGGCCGCGGCTGCGGTCGCCGTCGCGGCAGTTGCCGCCCCGCACTCCATGGCGCACGCGGACACGAACTCGATGGTCCTCGTGCTGCCTCCGGAGCCCGGCCCCGGGTTCACGACCGAGGTTCTGTGGGAGCGAACCGTGAGCCTGTCGGGTCAGGCGCTGCTGAAGGGGGTCGCTGTGGACCTCGACGGCGACGGTCGGCACGAGGTGTTGCTGCACGGCGGCCGGCGCAATGACCCCTCGCAGGTCGCGGTTCTCGACGGGGCGGACGGGCACGAACTCTGGCGCGCTGCGTTCCCCGGGCGCTCGTGTGCTGTCACGGCGGACATCGACGGTGACGGGATCGCGGAGGTCGTCGTGGCGTGCGGCGCCGAGCTCTGCGTGCTGGACGGAGCGACGGGAGAGCGGGTACTCGAAACCGTTCTCAGGGGAACGATCGGTGACCTCGTGTGCGCACGGGTGTGTGAGCAGTTGGGTGACGGAGGTTCGGACGCGTTTGGCCGCGGAGGCTCGGGCGGCTTCGGCCCGGGTATCGTCTACACCGCCGGGAAGAAGCGGGACGACGTGATGGCCGTCCTTGCAGCCGGCGACCTGCGCGAGCTCTGGGTGCGCGACGCCGCCCCGGGCCGCGGCCCGTTCGCTCGGGGGTTCACCCACCCGTCCGCGTGGGACGTGGACGGAGACGGGCGGGACGAGTTGTTCGTCGCCGAGAACGGGAATCACCTGCTCTGCCTGTCGGGCGAGGGGGAACTCCGGTGGGACGTCGGGCTCGGGAAGTGCGAGCGGCTCAACCCGGACGGAGTAGTGAGCTGCACGCCGGTGGTGACGGACTTCTTCGGCGACGGCATCGCCGAGCTCGCCGTCGGGTGCTTCGCAGGAGCGGTCGTTGTGATGGACGCGCGCACGGGGGACGTGCTCGACCGGCTCCAGTTCGGGGTCGAGTCGCATGACACGCACCTGACGAACGAGAGGATCCCCCGTTTCATCAGGGACGCTCTCAGCACGACCGGGGAGCCCGTGAACTGTCTGACCGCCGTCGAGCTCGACGGCAGTCCCGGCAGCGAGCTGGTCCTCGGCTGCAGCGACGGGTTCCTGTACGCGTGCGACCCCGGATCGGGCGACGTCATGTGGCGGTTCGACACGCTGGAGAACGTCTACGATCCGTGTCTGCTCGTCCGGTCGAGGGACGAGCGGTCGCGGGACGGTCGCTCAATGGACGATCAGTCGCGGGACCCGGGGGGCGGTCTGGCCGATGAGGCCGCCGCCCTCGCTACCTACGGCCTCCTGGCCTGGGACGTCGAAGGCGTCTACCTGCTGGACGGCCGGACGGGGGTCGCGCGCGCGGGATTCGGAGACGTGCTTGGGGCGGCGCGGGTTCAGGCGTGTGACCTGGACGGCACGGGCGCGCCCGAGATCATCCACATCGCGCCAGAAGCGTGCAGGGTCACTGCCTGGAGGTGCGTCGTCGGGGGCGCGGACGCGGCGAGCGGTCCGGCCGGGGACGCTCCGGCGAATACCGCACCATGAGCTGCGCCAGGAGCCCGACCATGACCGCCCCGGCTGCCCTCAGGCTGGAGCGCGTGTGCAAGAGCTACGTGGTGAGGGGGCGTGAGGCACGGGCGCTCGCGGAGGTCTCGGCCTCCGTGGCGCCCGGACAGCTCGCGGCTCTGGTCGGCCCAAACGGGACGGGCAAGACGACCGCTCTTCGGATCATCGCAACGCTCGTCAGGCCATCGTCGGGCCGGGGGACCGTCTTCGGCCGGGACGTGGTGACGGAGCAGTCCGCCGTGCGCCGGTTGGTTGGGGTGTCGCTGGGCACGGGACGGTCGTTCTACCTGCGGCTGTCGGCTCAGCACAACCTCGCGTTCTTCGCGCGGCTCAAAGGGATCTGCTCCTCCCGCATCGCCCTGGAGGTCCCACGGCTGGCTGCCGAACTCGACCTTGAGCGGTTCCTTCCCAGGCCCGCCCGCAGCCTCTCGCGCGGCGCTCTGGCACGGCTGTCGGTGGCCAGGGCGTGTCTCGGTGAACCTCGGCTGCTGGTTCTCGACGAGCCGTTCGCCTCCGTGGATGAGCGGGCGAGGGAGCTTCTGTGGGACGCGCTCGCGCGGAGGGCGCGCTCGGGACGGGCGGTCGTGCTGGCGACTCACGACCCGTCGATCGCCGCCCGGTGCGACCTTGTGGTTGAGCTCGGCGAAGGGAGGGCCGGCATGTCCGGTGGGGGGAGGGCCGCGGGATGAGGACGGAACCGCGATCGGCCGGCCCTGTGTCGCTCGTGCTCACCTCCGCCGTTGCCTTCGTCAAACGGGAGCTCGCCACGTACGCAAGCTACAGGGCCAAGCTCGCGCTCGGTCTGGCATCGCTCGTGCTGTCGCTCGTGACGTTCTCCTTCGTGGGCAGGGTCGTGGCCGGCGCGGGGTCGGGGTTCGTTACGCAGTACGGGATGAGCTACTCGTCGTTCGCCGTCGT
>DAOWER010000173.1 GCA_030638405.1 Candidatus Eiseniibacteriota bacterium
AACGACGGAGACGAGGTGACGGCCAGCTTCTACGGCTACGACATCACGCCGGGCGCCAGTCCGTCGCACCGCATCTGGGGCTCCTACACGACCTCCGAGGACATCAACAACTACCTGGCAGCGGCCAGCGGCAGCTCCGAGTACACGGCCGGACTCGGTTGGGACCGCGTCGAGTACACCTGGACCTTCGCGGGTGGAGACGGAAACGCGCTGGTGATCCAGGACCGCCTCTACAGCACTCCGTCGACGAGCGACCCGGATCACACGGACTACTGGGTGGACTACGTCTCTGTGACTTCTCCGGCCCACTCCACCCAGATATTCCCGGGCGAGGGCACGCCCGTCGAGGACTCGACGTGGGCTGCCATCAAGGCGCTGTTCAGGTAGCCTGCCTGAGCTCCCGTTTGGGAGCAGAGCACGCATAGGCGACGCCGAGGGGCTCCGTGACCAGACGGAGCCCCTCCCGCGTACGGTCGCCGCCATTTTGCCGGGGCACGACCAGCGGACGGAGCGCCGCGTCAGTTGACAAGGCCCACCCGTCGTGCTAACGTATTCCCTCAGACCGAACCGCCGGGGGAGGGGTACCAGGCTCTTTCGGCGCATTGTCAGACACCCGCACGGAGGTCACGTTGAGCAAGAGGACGCGCGTTACTAAGAAGGGGCTCAAGCACGACGCCCTTCTGGAGACCACTGCGAAGGGAACCAAGTTCGTCGAGGACCACATGAACAAGGTTCTCACAGGCGTGGCGGTCGTCGTTGTCGTTGCCGTGGTCGTTGTGATGGTGGTGCGTGGGCAGAAGGCGACGGAGCTGGCTGCCAGCGCCGATCTGATCACGGCCTCGCAGAGCGCAAGCTCGGGACTGCTCGCGCAGGCGTCGCAGGAATACCAGGCTCTCATCGACACCTACCCGGGCACGCGGAGCGCCGGCGCAGCAACGTGCTACCTGGGAACCATCTTCTTCCAGCAGCAGCAGTACGATCCCGCGCTTGAGAACTTCGAGGCATTTCTTGACAGATACGGTACTCATGGCACTCTTGGGAAGGTCGCACTGGAGGGTAAGGCCTCTGTGCTGGAGCAGAGGCGCGACTTCGCCGCGGCGGCCGATATCTACAAGCAGCTCGCCGCGCAGTCGCGAGACCTCGACTCCACGGTCGCAAGGTATCTCGCCGACGCCATGCGCTGCTACCGCTCGGCCAACGACTGGGAGGCCCTCAGGGAGACGGCCACCGAGATCGTCGACAATCATCCGGACACACCGTGGGCCGGTGACGCCCGCACGAACCTCGCAGAGGCGAGCGTCTACCTGAGTTCGTAGCGCGACACGCGTCCGTCCCCGCCAGCTCTCTCACGAGCGAATCCACTGAACGCTTGAACCCGCACACTTCAACGGCGGCCTTCCGAAAGGGAAGTCCGCCGTTCTGCATCCCACGGGCGGGGCCGGCGAGCCACCAGCGGGGCCGGGGAGCCACCACACGACAGTGCCCGAGTAGGCCGCAGCGGCGCCGGAGGGGGCCCCGTGGTCGAGCCTGTCCGCCCTCTCCCCATACGTCGCATAATACATATTCTGTAAACTACTGAATCAGAGGCACGGAATCAGAGGCTGGGAAACGACCGCTCCGGAGCACGAAAAGGCCGGCCCTGTGGCGGCGCCGGCCCTTCCCCGGGTGCTCCCCGGGGTTACCTCTGCCCTGGATGCTACTCCGGATCGTCGTCCGGCATTGGGACCTCGGTGAATCTGGGAATGGTGCCCCGCGCGCGCTCGTCGGGGTCCCCGTCGACCGGGTCGGCATCGACGTCCACCGCCGAGACGCTGAAGCCGGGGCTCATGAGCAGCTCGGCCGGGATGTCCTCTCTGCTGTCGAACAACCTGGATTCTCCGGGCTGGAAGGTCAGGTCGCCGTTCTCGTAGGTTTCCTTGCCTCGCCATGTGAGCCTGACCATGGAGTGCTCCTTGCCGTACAGGGCCGTGACGGCCCAGGGCTAGCCCACGACCAGATTCAGGATCCTGTCCTGGACGTGGATGACCTTCCGGACCGTCTTGCCTTCGAGGTGCCTCTTGATACGCTCGTCGGCCATGGCCAGCGTCATCACGGCCTCCTCGGAGGCGCCGCGCTCGGCCTCAACCTCAGCGCGGAGTTTGCCGTTGAGCTGGACGGCAACGGTCACGACGTCCTCGGCGGCGGCCAGCTCGTCGAACGTCGGCCACGCAGCCGCGAACACCGAGCCGCGGCCGCCCATGCGCTCCCACAGCTCCTCCGATACGTGAGGCACCATGGGAGCGAGCAGCAGGACCACGCTCTCCACCGCCTCGGACACGGCCGCTCGCTCGACACCGGTCGCGTCCCTCCCATCGAACTCGTCGATGAACGCGCGCGTCGCGTTGACAAGCTCCATCGTCGCCGCTACGGCCGTGTTGAAGTGGAACGCCTCGAAGTCGGCCGTCACCTTCCTGATGGTCTGGTGCGTCTTTCTGTGCAGGTTGTTCACGTTGTCAGGGAGGCCGTCGCAGGCCAGCTCACTGCAGACTGCTTCCGAGGCCGCCGGGTCGAAGGACCACTCGAGTGCGAGGTTCCAGACGCGGTTGAGGAATCGGTGCGCCCCCTCGCCCGCGGTGTCGTTCCACTCCGCGTCCCGGTCGGGCGGTCCGCTGAAGAGCGTGTAGAGCCGCTCGGTGTCGGCGCCGTAGCGCGCGATCAGCTCGTCCGGCGGGACGACGTTGCCCAGCGACTTCGACATCTTCGCACCGTCCTTCGTGATCATGCCCTGACAGAAAAGCCGCTCTATCGGCTCGTCGAACGACAGAAGCCCCAAATCCCTGAGAACCTTCGTCATGAACCTGACGAAGATGAGGTGGCCGCACGCGTGCTCGATCCCGCCGATGTACCTGTCGACCGGGAGCCATCTGTCGACGTCCGCCTTGACGAACGGAACCGACTCCTCGCCGGGCGAGATGTAGCGCAGCAGGTACCAGCTGGAATCGACGAACGTGTCGAGCGTGTCGGTCTCCCTCCTCCCCTTCCCACCGCACTTCGGGCAGGTCGTGTTCAGGAAGGTCTCCGAGGTGGTCAGCGGGGATTCGCCTTTGCCCGAGAACGTGACGTCGGTGGGCAAGAGAACGGGGAGGTCGTCGAAAGGAACGGGCTGAATGCCGCACTGGTCGCAGTAGATGATCGGAATGGGCGTGCCCCAGTAGCGCTGCCTCGAGACAAGCCAGTCCCTCAGGCGGAAGCTGACGGTCCGGCGCCCGATGCCACCATCCTCCATCCAGCCGGCGATCTTCTCCATCGCGTCGCGGTTGGGAAGCCCGTCGAACTGCGCGGAATTCGTCTGGACGCCGTCTTCCACGTACGCCTCCGCCATCGTCTCGCAGTCGAGAGGGCCGCCGGGCCTGTCGATGACCACGCGGATGGGCAAGCCGTAGTTGCGCGCAAATTCGAAGTCCCTCTGGTCGTGCGCCGGGACCGCCATGACGGCACCGGTCCCGTACTCCATGAGCACGTAGTTCGCGACCCACAGCTGTACCTTCTCGCCGTTGACGGGGTTGACCACGTGCCGCCCGGTCCAGACGCCTTCTTTCGGAACGTCGGCGTCACCGCGCACGATCGAGCCCTCGGCCTTGACGCGGTCGGCGAAGGCCGTCACTTCCGCCTCGCGCTCGGTGCCGGCAACGAGCCCCGGAAGCGCCGGATGCTCCGCCGCCATCACCATGTAGGTAACGCCGAATATCGTGTCCACACGGGTCGTGAAGCACGGAAGCGGCTCCCCGGTCTCGGCGACCTCGAAGTCGATCTCGACACCTTCACTGCGCCCGATCCAGTGGCGCTGCATCAGCTTGACGCGCTCCGGCCAGCCGGGCAGTCTGTCCAGGCCCTCGAGCAGTCCGTCGGCGTAGTCCGTGATCTTGAAGAACCACTGCTCAAGGTCGCGTATGGTCACGACCGACCTGCACCGCTCACACTTCCCCTCGACCACCTGCTCGTTCGCCAGGACCGTGGCGCACGACGGGCACCAGTTGACCGGCGCGCCCTTTCGATAGGCCAGACCCTGCTCGAAGAGCTTGAGGAATATCCACTGCGTCCACCTGTAGAAGGCGGGCTCGTGCGACGCGAATTCCCGGTCCCAATCGTAGCCGATCCCCCACTTCCGGAACTGGTCCTTCATCTTGACGATGTTGGCGTCCGTCCAGACCGGTGGGTGGATGCCCTTCTCAATGGCGGCGTTCTCGGCCGGCAGCCCGAACGCGTCCCATCCCATGGGCGTCAGGACGGACCTCCCCGTCATCATCCTGTACCGCGAAACGGAGTCGCCGATGATGTAGTTGCGCCCGTGGCCCACGTGGAGGTCGCCGGACGGATACGGGTACATCACCAGGCAGTAGTACCTGTTCTCGGAGTCGGTCGGGCATCGGAAGAGGCTCTGCTCGTCCCACCGTTCCTGCCACTTCGGCTCTATTTCAGCGAATGGGTAGCGTGTCATGCGACCGAACCTCTCTTCTGTTCATCGTTCGCTTCGTTCCGATAAGAGAAGGCCGGCACCGGGAAGCGGTGCCGGCCCAAAGATCAACCTCCGCTGTCCCGCTAGAACGCATACGTGAACGAAAGTGACGGGATAAGGAGGTCCTCGATGTGCTTCCCGTTCATGTCGTCGGTCCCCACGATCCTGCGCTCGTCTCCCGCGTGGTACTCGAGCGCGAACGAGGCGCGCCAGAAGTCCTGGCGGTAGGTCACGCCCATGCCGATCACGTTCTTGGCCGTCTGTGGCATGACGAAGTCGTAGTACTCATCCGCGACCGGTGACGGCGCACTCCTGTAGCCCATGTTGAGCGCCAGCGAGCGTCCCAGCCTGTAGTCGAAGCCGACGGCCACCTGGACGGTGTCTTCCCAGTTGAACTTGGTCGACTCCAGATCCGTCTTCTCGAGCGGCACCAGAGCCTGGATGTCCTCCGGAATCCAAGTGCTGCCCCAGACGACGTTCCTGTCGATCCCGTCGATGCTGGACCACGCGGTCCACTGCACGTCACCGGTCATCGTCAGGCCGTCGAACAGGAAGTCGCGGTAGGCGAAGCCGGCACCGGCCCACATCGGGTACTTGACCTTGAAGTCGGTCGCGTATTTGAGCGTCGTCACATCCGAACCGATGATCTCTGCGAGCTCATCCACGAAGTCGAAGTGAACCTCCAACGTCCCGTCGTAGTCCATGGTCGTCGGCGTCCTGAACGATAGACCTGCACTGATCTGGCTGCTTGCGCGATAGAGGACACCCACGGTGGCGCCATAGCCCCACCCGACGACGTCGTCTGTCACCTGCACGGGCGTTATGAAAAGCCCATAGTCATCCTCGGGCTCCGGCGTGTCGATGGTGAAGGTGACCGTGCTCATGACGACATCGCTGAGCTTGAAGTGACCGTAGGTGAAGTTCGCTGTAACGCCTACGCTCAGACCGGGTACCACCTCCGTGGCGAAGACCGGCGAGATCACGTAAGCCTTCATTCTGCTCTCGTAGTCCTGCGCCTCGCCGATGAGGCTCTTGTAGTCGAAGTCATGCTCGTGCCGGATGAAGTCACGGTTGCTGAGCACGTCGTCGCCGCTCCATGTCGTGCCGTACTCGGTCAGGGTGTAGGCGGCGACTCCCACCTTGTCGAACACCGAACGCAAGGGTCCGGCGTCCAAGAAGAAGAACACCCCGGGCGCGATGTGGTTGGCCACCTGGTTGGTCGCCCCGATGTCGGCCATGGCGAAGCGATCCGCGGCGTCCCCGTACCCGTCATACCTCACGTACCCGTCACGGGAGGCGAGCGACACGACGTCGTGCCCCGTGGCGGTCACCTCCATACCCTTGATCTGAGTGATGCCGGCAGGGTTCCAGTAGACGGCGCTGTAATCGTCGGCAAGACCGATGAAGGCACCACCCATGGCGCCCGCGCGCGGGCCCACCGTTGGCGTGTAGAAACCGTTAGCAAGTGCCAGCGCCGGTCCCAGAATCAGCACCGCAAGGCACGTCATCAGCATGCTTCCGCTGGAACGCATCACACATCCTCCTCTCAAGCGACGAAATGCTCGGGGGCACGGTCCGGCCACGCGCACCGATATACGAGTGCGTATTCCGGAGACAGTCGCGCGGATGCGCGCCGGCACGGAACCGCCTATATCTGATTAGCACAGGCAGGGAAGCCCCGTCAAGCCATTTCTGGCAGGCGCTCAGGACCCCTGAGCGGTCTCGCCCGAGCGCCCGAAGTCGCACTCACTCCGGACGGGACAGGTGGCGCAGCCGGGGTCGCGCGGGCGACAGAGGTCTCGTCCCAAGCGGATGAGGTTCACATGGAGAGAGAGAGATTCGCCGGCCGGGACGACACCACTCAGAGCCTCGAAAGTGGCGTCCCGGGTCCCGGGATGTCCCACCACTCCCAGCCTGCCGATCACGCGGTGCACGTGCGTGTCAACGGGCATGACGTCCCTGCCGAGGTCGAACAGCGCCACGCAGGCCGCCGTCTTGAGCCCCACGCCGTCGAGCGCGAGGAGATACGCGAAGACCTCCTCGTCGGACATCCGTCTCAGAAAACCGAGGTCCAGCTTTCCCGTGGTGGAGTGGATGCCGCGCAGGATCCGCTTGATCCTCCGGGCCTTCGTCCGGGCGAGCCCACCGCGCCGGATCGCGGATTCGATCGAGCGGACGTTCGCGCTCTCGACGTCGGCCCAACCGGGAAACCGTTCGCGGAGATCCTGGAAGGCCCTCCGCGAGTTCACGTCGGTCGTGTTCTGAGATAGGATGGTCCTGACGAGTCCGGCGATGAGGTCGCGCCGGGCTCGGGACGCAGGCTTACCGTAGGTGCGCTCGAGGAACTTGCCGATGCGCTTGAGCCTCCGCCGCGCCGTGGCGGGCCCGGAGGGTCCGGAGGCCCCAGCCGGCCGCTTCTCCTTCCCTCCCGTCCGCACGCCGCCCCCTCTCCCCCGTCGAGCCGACATCCTAGCTCGTACCGGCGGTCAGTTCGTAGACGAGGAGTCCCACGGTGGGGCGCGAGGGCATGCCGCGCCTGATGTCGACGTCCGCCCTGTAGAAACGACCGATGCCGCGCGCGTACTCCCTCGACGTCCGGCCGGAGGCCAGCTCGACCAGCTCGTGGCGGTTCGACCAGAGTCGGTCGTAGGAGCCACCGGCGTGGCCGCGACGACCGCCCCCGCTGCCGGTCCTCGCCAGCCAGAGCGAGATCCAGAAGCCGTAGAGCTGAGAGACCAGCTGCGCCTCGCTCATACCGCCGTCGACCAGTTCGTCAAGAAGTGCCAGCGCTCTTCCGGTCTCTCGCGAGGCTACGGCCAGTGCGAGGTCGCGCAGCCCGGACGTTCTGGCACCCACGACCATCTCGACGTCCGAGAGTCCTATCGACGAGCCATCAGGTGCGAAGCAGTTCAGCTTGTCCAGCTCGTTGGCGATCCTGTTGAGCCTCCCGTCAGTCCAGTCGACAAGAGCCGACACGGCCTCCTCCTCGATCTCCCTGCCTCGCTTCTGGGACATGCGCTTCACGATGGCGACGAGTTGGCTACCGGAGGCCCGACCGCAGTCAACGGACTCCGCTTTCTCCAGAAGCTGCCGCTCGAACTTGTTCTTTCCCATCAACCGCTCGAAGCTCACGAGGGCCACGCAGGCGCTTGTCACCGGGTTGCTGACATACGCCAGGAGCTGCGTCCGCTGTGACGGGGCCAAACCCAGGAACTCGTAGACGACCGTCAGGCGCTTCTCGGACAGCATGGGAACGGTGGCCGCGTGCGCGGCTATGGTCTCTGTCGTCGTCTCGCGCCCCGAGAGGCTGACGAAGTCGAAGGCCTCACTTCCCGGAGAAAGCAGGTGCTTCTTCAGCAGATCGACGCCCACGCTGGCAAGAAATGGCTCGTCTCCGTGGAACACGAGCACGGGCGGCAGCGAACCGCCGGCCAGCGCCTTCTGAAACTCTGCAAACGTCATGTTGCGTTCTCGTCCGGGGAAAGGAGCTCCAGGTCCGGGCCCGTCTGCGCGGGCCCGCCTACCATCCCTGCACTGACTTGGAGAGGACGTCCTGGGCGAGCTTCCTGAAGGCGTACTCGCGCGCCTGCTCCTCGGTGGTCAGGCCGCCGCTCTTCTCCACCTCGGAGTAGACCGCCCAGCCCTCGACCTCCTTCTCCCAGACGACCTCGTTTTTCGTCAGGTCCTCGTACGACAGCCTCGCCACGACGCGCACCCTGTACTCCTTCGGGTTCCCTGAAGCGTCGTAGGAAATCACGGGACGCTCGTACAGAACGACCGCCCCCCTCAGAATGGAATCCGCCTCTTCCTCTCTGACGACTCTCAGTGCGTTGTCCTCGGTGAACTCGGCGATTATCGCGTCTGTCACGCCCTGCTCGGCACCGTACTCGAGCGTCTCGTTCAGAAGAACAGGCACGGCGACCGTGGAGATGTGTGTCTTCACAGCCGACGAGAAACCGTAATGCGAGCACCCGGCACCGCCGACGAGCGCCAGCGCCGCACCGAGCAGGAGCGCAGTGGCGAAGAACGCTTTGACCGTGAGCGCCTCTCGGGCCGTCCGCGCCGTCATGACTCCCTCCAGGACAGACGTTTGCGCAGCGTGTTCCTGCTGATTCCCAGGAGCTTGGCGGCCTTCACCTGATTGCCGCCGGTCAGTTCGAGCGCCTCGCGCGCCAGGACCATCTCCACCTCGGCCACGATGCCGTCGCCGATGGCCTCCTCCCCGGCCTCCGAACGCCTCCTCAGCTGAGCCCGCACGCAGCGCCCCATCTCGCCTTGAGTGACCGCGGCATTGAGGTCGCTGAGCTCATCGTCACTGGACATCTCGAAGTCCTCCGGGGCCAGCACCCCGGTCCTGTTCAACGCGACCGCGTGGTGAACGGCCTGCTCCAGCTCGCGCACGTTGCCCGGCCAGGCGTAATTCTCGAGCATCTCGAACGCGGCGGGCGTCACGCCGCTGATGTCCTTCTGCATCTTCGTTCTTGTTCGCTCAAGGAAGTGCTCGGCTAACACCGGGATGTCGGCCCTCCGTTCCCTGAGAGGCGGGATGTAGACGGAGATGACCTTCAGTCGATAGAAGAGGTCGACCCTGAACTGGTCCTCCTTCATGCGGTTGACCAGGCTCTGCCCTGTCGCGGCTATGACCCTGACGTCGATCTTCGACTTGGCCCTGGTGCCGGGACGCTCAAAGAACCCGTCCTCCATGACAGTGAGTATCCTGCCCTGCACCGCAAGACTGCTCTCGCTTATCTCGTCGAGAAAGATGGTACCACCCCGGGCCAGCTCGAACCGCCCCGCCGTCTCCTGGCCTCCCACAACGCGACCGCCAAAGAGCTCGGCCTCCAGCAAGTCGCCGGGCAGTGCCGCGCAGTTCACGGCAACGAAGGGGCGCTCACGCCGGTTGCTGTTGTAGTGGATGGCCCTGGCGATCAGTTCCTTGCCGGTTCCCGACTCCCCGTGCACCAAGACGGCAGCGTCGGTGGCCGCGACCTGCCCGATCAGCTTGTGTATCTCGACCATCTCCGGCGTTCTGCCGATGATGGCCCCGAGATCAGCGAGGTCTCCCGGCCCCGGTGAACCCACGGTGCGTATCATGCCGCCGTCGGCAGAGAGAGCACGCCTCACGGCGTCCTCCAGACCGGACGGAAGCGTCTCGCGCGGCAGGTAGTCGTAGGCCCCCTCACGCATCGATTCTATGGCGCCCTGGCTGCTGGTCCGTCGTGCCACTACGACGACGGGAACTCGCCCCCCCACTCTCTTGACCTCACGCAGGACGTCGACCGCGTTGGCCCCCTCGAGACCGTGCTCCGCAACCACGAGGTCCGGCGCGCCGTCGCCCAGAGCCTTCAGCATCTCCCGAGGCGAGGTCCAGACGGCGATGTCGTATGCCAGAGTGGAAAGCGCGTTCACGAGTTCGTCGGCTGACGACTCGTCGGTATCGAGAATCCAGACCTTCTTCACAGTCTGCCTCCCGGGTGACAGCGCGCAAGCGCGGCCCGCGTGTCTCTTGAACGGCAGTGCCTACGAACGGAACCAGTCGACCGTGAGCGCCAGCCCCTCGTCGAGCGAGACATCCGAGACGAGACCCAGTGTCTCTTCGGCCCTAGAGATGTCCGCGAACGAGTGCTTGACGTCCCCAGGCCGCGGGTCCGTGTGGTGAGCGGTGAGCGAAGTGCCGATGATTCCCTGCAGCCCGGCGAGAAGCTCGTTGACCGTGGACGTGCGGCCACACGCGACATTGAAGACCTCGCCGGCGACGCCGTCTGCGGACAGCGCGAGCACATTCGCATCGACGACGTTCGCAACGTAGGTGAAGTCCCTCGACTGCTCGCCGTCGCCGTAGATGACCGGTGGCGTTCCCTCCAGAAGGGCAGTCACAAAGAGGGGCACGACAGCGGCGTATTGCGAACCGGGGTTCTGCCTCGGTCCGAACACGTTGAAGTAGCGGAGAGACACGCACTCGAGACCATACAGGGAGGAGAATACCCGGCAGTAGTTCTCTGCGGCGAGCTTGCTCGC
>DAOWER010000043.1 GCA_030638405.1 Candidatus Eiseniibacteriota bacterium
GTTCCGCCACCCCAAAAGGCCCGTGGCGTGGGCAGGACACGGGTGGTATAATGGTTGTGAGAAAAGTAAAAAAATACCACTGCTAATCCGACGGGAGGTCCGACGTAACATCACGGGCCGTCGTCGCAATTGCTCTGATGCTGACCCTCGTGGTCCGCCCAGCGGCCGGCGGGCGGGCGGAAGGACCCGTGCCTTTTCCGCTCGCGTCGCTCGATCCCCTGACCGGCGCGGATGACGTGCTCGCGCCGGGTACGTCTCGCGTTCCCGATGTGCCCGACGCCCTCGGAGATCTGCCTGCCTGGCAGGTCATGAACTGGAGGATAAACGCGGACCTAACGACCGAGCTCCAGAACGAAGAACAGGTGGCGGTCAACCCGCTCGATCCAGACAACCTCGTCGCCGTGTGGCGCGACTTCCGTCTGGGCCACAGGCGAGTCGGAGTCGGCTACACGTTCGACGGTGGCATCACCTGGCACGACTCGCTGCTGGAGGAGCCGAGCTACCCGAGGCACAGCGATCCCGGGATCACTACCGATGCGGACGGCAACTTCTACGTCGTCATCCTCTCGTACACGGGGAACACCTCACAGCCCAACGGGCTCTTCGTCCTCAAGTCCGAGGACGGTGGCGTCACGTGGGGTGACGCGGTCCCCGCCATCGATCAGGTCCCAAACGTGTTCGAGGACAAGGAACTCATCGCCTGCGACCGGACCGGAGGTATGTTCGACGGCAACCTGTACGTTGCGTGGGCAAGATTCGGATCGGTAACGGAGATCATGAACGTGACCTCTGCTGATGGTGGTGCGAGTTTCGGGAGCGCCGTTCATGTCAGCGACGAGGACGGCGTGCAGTGGCCGTGTCCGGTCGTCGGGCCCGACGGCACCTACTACGTCGCGTGGGTGAATTACTGGCCCTCCGAGATTCGCATTGACCGGTCTCTCAGCGGCGGCGCCACATTCGGGACGGACACAACGGTCACGGACGTCTACGCGGCGTCGACCACGATCAACGGCGGCATCTTGGTCTTCGGGTTCCCCGCGATGGACTGTGACATCACCGGTGGCTCTCTGAACGGCAGGCTGTACGTCGCCTACATGGACCGGGTGTGGGGCGACTTCGACATCTTCATGAGATTCTCCGACGACCACGGCATGAGCTGGTCTGCGCCGGTGCGCGTGAACGACGACGCCATCGGGAACGGGTGCGATCAGTTCCATCCGTGGACATGCGTCAGCGCGGACGGCGTCGTCAGCGTCGTCTTCTACGACAGGAGGAACGACCCCTCTAACTTCCTGATGGATGTCTACCTCGCCCAGTCTTTCGATGGTGGACTGACGTTCGAACCCAACGTCCGCGTGACGACGGTCTCGTCCGATCCGACCGCGGGAAGCAGCAGGGCGGGACTCATAGGCGAGTACATCGGGCTCGCCGCGTCGTCGTCAAGCCGCGTGCATCCCGTGTGGACCGACACGCGGGAGGGCCACCAGGATGTTTACACATCGATCGTCGACACCACGTTCGTCGGCGTCCCGGACGGCGGCGCCCTTGCGACCCTGCACCTGTTCCCGCCGAGTCCCAACCCCTCGCGTGGCGACGCGCTCCTGCACCTGCTCGCGCCGGCGGCACGGGCGGTCACTGTGACCGTCTGCGATGTCTCGGGACGTCTCGTGCGCGAGTTGCGCGTGGTCTCCGGTACGGACGGGACGTGCTCCGTCGTCTGGGACGGCGCAGACGGGGCCGGGGAGAGGGTCGCGTCGGGCGTCTACTTCGTGCGCGCGGCCGACGGGGCGTCCACGGCCACCGCGAAGCTCGTTCATCTGAGATAGGCCGGCCGGCGGCCGGTCTGCACGAGAAAATCCCCAGAGCGTGGGGGCCTTGGGACTTGAAAGGGCCCCCACGCTGCTGTATTATGTCTACTCTCACATCAGTCACACACAGGCAGGCCATCAAGGAGCACGATATGCGACCGGAGTTCACGAACTGCGAGGTCTACACATTCGCGGACGAGGCCCAGAAGAAGGCCATGGCCGAGGCGATCGCTAAGGTGGAGAGCGAGGCGGGGAAGGAGTACGACCTCGTCATCAACGGTGAGCGGGTCAAGGGCGACGGGCTTCTCAAGGCCATCAACCCGTCCGATAAGGACATGGTGCTCGGTGTGTTCCAGAAGGGCAGTCCCGAGCTTGCCGAGAAGGCGATCAGGGCGGCCGACACGGCCTTCGAGCAGTGGCAGCACGTTTCTGCAGAGGAGCGCGCGGA
>DAOWER010000028.1 GCA_030638405.1 Candidatus Eiseniibacteriota bacterium
ACTTCCTTATCAGGTCGTACATCGTGGGCCTGCTGACTCCGATGGCCCGAGCGGCCCTCGAGACGTTCCCCGCCGCCTGGATAAGGGCATCGGTCACCATGCTGCGCTCGAGCTCGCTTCTTGCCTCAGCGAGCGAGCGGTCGGTGGATCGGCCGTTGCCGTTCAGGCCCAGGTCGGCCGAGCTCACCAGTCGCCCGCGCGACAGTACGACCGCACGCCGCACACGAGCCTCGAGTTCCGCGACGTTCCCCGGCCATCCGTGGCTCATCATCGACGCCATCGCTGACCTGCCGAATCCCGACAGGGCCCGACCGTGCTCGCGCGAGTACCTGGCGAGGAACACCCGAGCCATGGTCGCGATATCCTCTCCCCTCTCCCTGAGCGGGGGCAGCTCGATCGTCACAACGCCGAGACGGTAGTACAAATCCTCCCGAAGCCTGGGAGAACCCTCTCCCGCGCCCGGCGGCGCGCCGCATCTCGGCAGGTGGTCGGTCGAT
Organism: Candidatus Eiseniibacteriota bacterium; assembly: GCA_030638405.1. GTDB lineage: Bacteria > Joyebacterota > Joyebacteria > Joyebacterales > Joyebacteraceae > JALGZG01. Next base: position 498 of record DAOWER010000028.1, read on the forward strand.
GCGACTACCCGGACGTCGGGGCGCGCTTTGCGCTCCCGAAGGAAGGCGGTCAGCCTTGCCTGGAGCGGCAGCGGAAGACCGCAGACGCCTTCCAGAAGAAGCGTGCCTCCGTCGGCCTGCTCCAGTCGCCCGGAGCCACGTCCGGACTCGTCCAGGGGACCTCGGTCCACTCGACCGAAGATCTCGCCTTCCATGACCTCGGGCGCGGCGCCGCCCGAGCTCGCCACGATGAAGGGCCCGTCGCACCTGCGGCTCAGGTGATGAATCGCGCGAGCGATGGTCCGCCTGCCTGTTCCGAACTCGCCAACAAGCAGGACGCACGCATCGGTCGCCGCGACCCTCGCGACAGATGAGAACACTGCACGCATCGCATCGCAGCTTCCCACGAGGTTCTCGAAGCGTTCAACGCTGGAAAGCCTGCCGGGCAGGTCCGCGATGCCCGCCTCGAGTTCGTGTATGTGCAGCGCGCGTCGAAGAAGCACGGAGAATTCATCGGCCCGCATGGGCCTCACGCAGTAGTCGAACGCGCCGAGACCGATGGCCTCCGCCGCCAGCTCCCGGTTCTCTCTGTCGGCGACCACGATGACCTTCGGCGGCAGCGCAATCTCACGAGAGAAATCGAGAAGCGACGGCTCCCCCTCAGCGACTCCGTCCCCGAAAGCCAGCTCCGCGTCCATGACCACAACGTCGGGGCGGAGTGTTCTGATGGCCGCGACCGCATCGGCGACGGTGTCCGAGCGATGAATGTCGTGCTCGCGGGAGGCCGCGTCGCCGGCGCCGTTACCGCTCGCGCCGGTCTCAGCGCGGCCAGCATCGTGCCGGCCCGCAATGGCGTGGGACACGAGCGTGCTGATCGCTCGGTCGCGTTCGACTACCAGAATCACCTTGTGCTCGCGCGCGGACATGCTTCCTCCGGGAAGCCCCCTATCGAGTTCGCCTACTCCCCCATCTCCCCGAGACGCCCCTCGGCCGCTGCCGCGGCCCGAGTGCCCGGGAAGAGATCGACCACCGACCGGAGGACCTTTGCGGCCGCCTCCGGGTCTGCGAGCCTGCTCTCGTGTATGTCGGCCGCCTGCAGCATCATGTTGGGTGAGGACTGGGAATTGGGGAAGCGCTCGGCCGTCTCCACCATGACCCTGGCCGCGTCCTCCCACCTTTCCTGTTTGAGCCTCGTGTTGATCAAGTAGTTGCGCGCGGCCAGCTCGGCCGGCGTCGATGAGTAGTCGCGGACCACGCGCTCGTAGTGGTCGGCCGCCCTATCGAGAGCGGCCCGCGCCGCGTCGACCTCGCCCAGTTCCTCATAGTGTTCAGCGACATGCTGAAGCGCAGTGAGCCCACGGAGCGTCGTAGGATGCTCTCTGGCGAGCGCATTGAGTTGTGCGAGGGCGCTGTCCCAAAGGCCCTGGCTCTCGTAGCTGAAGGCCAGGTACCCGATCGCCGTGGCCCGCACGGCCTCGTCCTCCGCGAACCTCTCGGCCACGTCCTCGAGTCGGGACCTCGCGGTCTCGTGATCGCCGCTCGCGATCTCCGCCTCTGCCAGCGCGAGCGCGGCAGTCGCGGACGCGATGTCGTCCGGGTAGCTCTCAACGACCTTCAGGTAGTAGCTCCTGGCCGTCGACTTCCGGTTCAGCCTGTTCGCGTAGGTGTCGGCGAGCGTCAGCCAGATGACCGGGCGGTTTGCGTCGTGGCCGTAGTCGCGGTCGAGCTCCTCGTACGCGGCCACGGCATCGCCCCAGCGCTCTTCCATCAGGAAGGTCTCAGCGCGGAAGCTCATCGCGACCTCGGCCGTCCGGCTGCCGGGCCATTCATCGGCCCGCTCGGAGTAGTAGTCCCGGGCGCGTTCGAACCAGTCGCGGCCCCTGACCGCGTCCCCGCGAGAGACATAGCCCGTGGCGACTCTGATCGGCGCGCGCAGTACCCGGACGTCCGGGATCGCCATCTGGGCCTGGGCGGGCGGCCAGTCGGCCATCAGTCTCTCGTAGACCGCAACGGCGTCCTCCCATCGTCCACCTAGCTCCGTGACCTCGGCCAGGGCAATGGAGGCCTCGACGGCCAGCTCTCTGTCATGCGAGTAGCTCTCTCTCACGGAGTCGTACAGCCGGACAGCTTCCTCGGTGTCCTCGGACTGCACGGCCATCTCCGCAAGCTCCATCCTGCTGCGCGCCGCTATCGCGGCAACGTCCAGCTCCGCCTGAGACAGCACCGAGGCATCGTCGGGAGGTGGGAACCGGTCGACTATCTCCCTGTAGATGTCGGCGACGCGCTCTCTCATCTCGTCCGTCGCCAGGGCGGGATTCTCTCGCATCGCGTGGTCGGCCTTCGAGGCCTTCCACACCAGCTTCTCGGCCACGTACCTGTCACGAAGCCCGGGCTCAGACCCGCACCCGAGTGCACCCGCCAGGAGGGCGAGCGCCACGGCGCCGGCCAGGCATGCCGGAAGTGTCCTGGGAGCTTTCATCGCTGTTCCTCCCCGGGCTCGCTGGAAGGCCCTTCGCCGGCGGTCGCGTGCAGGTAGAACCTGGTCGCGGCCCCGATCGTCGCGTAGTTGATGAACAGAATGACGACTATCCATATGAGCATCCCCACTGCGAGGAGTTCCGGCGAGAACTTGTAGATGATGACCGAGCTGTTTCTCATGAGCCACGCTGGAAGAAGCTCGAACGCCGCGGGCACCGCCACGAGAAGCAGGGTCGTCACGGGGTTCCGGAACGCAAGCGCGGCCGTGCCGGCCAGCGCTCCACCCACACGCTTGTTGTCCACGACCACCGCCGCGATGCCGTACACGAAGACGGCCTGCACCGCGAGAACGACTCCGATGAGTATCACGCGGAGCATCCTGAACCGCATCGGACTCGTGTCGGCGAGCCCTCCCCAGATCGACATGGGCACGCGCACCGCCACCTGAGAGAGCACGGCGGCCACAAGCGCGACCACGAGGGCCGGCACGTACTTGGACGCGCCGACGGTGAGTCCCACGGAGGAGCGTTCCTTCCGTCCGCCGTAGAAGGACGCGAAGAGGTAGACCGCCGCGGCCGTCACCAGCGCGCCCAGGAATACGGACAGAATGATGTCCGCCTGCCCGAGAGCGCCCCGCAGCACCATGAAGTTGTTGGGGTAGTGAAGCGCCTGGTCTCCGAACCTCAACCGCAGGAGGGCCGGAACGAAGAACCTGAGCGGAGGAACGGTGAAGCCCAGGAGCATCAGCAGGATCAGGGTCTGAACGCCCGCGTAGATGAGGAAGGGCGCCAGAGCCGCTCTCCTGCGGAGCGCCCGAAGCATCTCCGCCCAACTCCAAATAAGTGCGTTGAACTGCTGGACCACGTCCATCTGACCCTCCCGGAGAGATCTCCGATTCCGTTCGCGCGCCGCGGCATCCCGGTCCGCCCGCGCGGCTGCTGAGTGCTTCGTACGCCCGGGCTACCCGCCTTCAGCGAAGAGCTCGGGTATGTGCGGAAGCGCTTCCTCCGCAAAGAGTCGTGCGGTCGAGAGGGCCTCGTCGAATCCCCCCTCGCCCACCTCAACCGACACGCGGATGAACGCCCCGAACGTCACGTTGGACCTGACGCCGGTCGTCGCCATGCGCGCCATGAACTCGTCACGATCGGCCGTCGCGAGATTGCCGGCCGTGTACCACCAGTAGAGCGCGACGCGCTTGTGGCCGAGCACTTCGACGAGCAGCCAGTTGGCGTCGAACTCCCCGTCCAGTCGGGAGAGGGAAATGAGTCCCTGGTCCACCACGCCCCACCCCCCAGCTCTGTAGCAGACCACCGGCTCGTGCGCGCCGTAGCGCTCGTTCTGATGGAATATGATGACGAACCACACGGAGTTCCCCTGCTCGTCGACGTAGCGCCGCGCCAGCGTGTCGTCGGCGTCCAGCTCTTCCGTGACCACCTCGGAGAACGCGATGTCTGCCCCCCTCCACGAATCGAGCGCCATCGGGAATGCGGTCAGGGCCTCCGGACCGAGCATCAGACGACGGGGCGGATTGAGGCGCACGTACAGCGCGGTCGCGACCAGG
>DAOWER010000033.1 GCA_030638405.1 Candidatus Eiseniibacteriota bacterium
AAGGCGGCGGCCGAGGAGGCGCGGGAGAAGATCTTCGACCTGGTGAACCGCGCGCTCGGGCACGACCGCGAGTCGCTCTACCTCGAGGACGAGAAGGTGAAGAGCACCGCCGCCACCGACTTCGAGCTGCCGCTTGAGGATTTCGTGATCGCGGGCATCTGTATGGAGGACGGCACATTCCGTGGCGGGCCGATACTCGGGAGCGGTATGTTCATGCCGGAGTTCAGCTCGGCGCTGTCCGACCCCGAGACGAGTCAGGGCGGTCATCCGAACGTTCACTACACCGTCGGAGCGGCGGGCGTCGTGCTCGAGATAGACAGAGAGACGGGGAAGATGCGCGTGCTCAAGACCGCGCTCGCAGTCGACGTCGGACAGGCCATCAACCCGAACCTGGTCGAGAGCCAGATCACGGGCGGGCTGCTCCAGGGGCTTGCCACGGTCCTCTACGAGGACATGCGGTTCGACGAGCAGGGCAGGCTGCTCAATCCCAACTTCACCGACTACAAGATACCGACCTCGCTCGACGTGCCGGACGAGATGATCCCCATCATCATCGAAGTGCCGCAGCCCGACGGGCCGTTCGGTGCGCGCGGCGTGGGTGAACACACGATGATCCCGGCGGCCCCGATGATCGCGAATGCGGTCGAGGACGCGTTGGGGGTCCGCATCAAGTCGATGCCGGTTACAGCGGAGAAGGTGGCGCTGGCCGTGATGCAGAAGGAGAAGACGTTGTAGCGCGTGGCCGGGGCGCGCTGCCCAAACACAGACACGCCCCCGGGCCAGCTGACTCGGGGGCGCCTCGATTCCTAGCTCGCGTGGCGGTCACTTCAGAAGGAGCATCTTCCGCTCGAGCGTTCCGCCATCCGTTTCGAGCCGGTAGAGGTAGACGCCCGTTCCCACCTCACGACCCCCGTCGGTCTTCCCGTCCCACTCGGCCCGGTGAGTCCCGGGTCCCCGAAGCTCATCGAGCAGCGTCGCCACGAGCCGGCCGCTAACGTCGTAGACGGCGAGCCTGCACTCCGACGGTGCCTGGAGCCCGAAGGCGATCTTGGTCCTGGGATTGAACGGGTTGGGGGAGTTCTGCCGCAGCACGGGCTTCCCTGCCGCGTCCTCCACACCCATCTGACACCCGAAGAGGTCCCAGACGCTGAGTTCCGTCGGCGGTTCGGTGTAGGCCGGCTGTGAGTACGTGTCCATCGACCAGAGCAGCAGCCCCTCCGATTCCACGTACTGGATGCACTGGATGTTTGATCCGAACGTCCCGGCCGCGCCGGCCATCACCTCCCAGCTCCGTTCGCACGACATGTCCGTGCTCACCGCAAGCGAGTCGACGATGCCGTCGTAGCGGTAGCAGTAGACGGGTGGGTAGAGCGCGCGGAAGTGGTTCGTCGCGACGAGATGGTCGCCCGGCACCGCGGTGTTGTCGGACGCGTCGCGTACGGCGACGCCCGCCTCGTTGTTCGACTCGATGACGATGGGCCTCGAGCTTGAGCCCTCGTCCATCGTCACGTGGACGATCGTGTCTATGTTGCGGGCGCGGTCCGAGATGGCGGCGGCCACGTCGGCCGGGGCGTGCTGTCCGCTGCCGTCGTAGTCTGCTTCCTCGATTCCGTTCCGCACAGTCAGGAGGATCGGATGGTAGGGCGGACCGCCCGTGCTGCTCTCGTTGTTGCCCATGTTGAGGTACGCCGACACGCCGGACTCGCTGATGGCGGAGAGCGCCCCGAAGAGGCCCGCGTAGCCGATCGAGATCCACGGCTGCTCGTCAGCCTCGGATGGGAAGTGGACGGTGAGGAGCGGATTGTCCGTGAGCGTAGGGTGCTTGCTCCAGTCGAGGAGCCTCGTCATAACGAGGTGCCCGTCGAGGAACGGGTCCGTGATGGTACTTGCGCCCCAGCTCGACATGCTCGAGCACGCGAAGGGCGCCGCGGCCGCCAGCGTGCTAAGGTCGACGATTGCGTTCGCGACCAGCATGTCGGTCGCGTTGATGTCCCTCATGAGCGTGCTGTTGTAGAGGCTGAGACCCGCGTCGGACATGCCCTGAATGACACCGTTCACTTCTGCTTGGTACTTCGCGTCGACCTCGTAGTTGCTCGTGTAGTGGAGCCGCATGAAGTAGTACGTCAGCGCTGACCCACCGCAGCAGTAGCCGACGATGTAGTCGTCGAACATCTCCTTGCCTTCCGCGCCCCTGAGGTAGCCGGCCGCGTAGCCGCGCTCGGCGTGCGTTCCCCAGACCGTCAGGATCGGCTTGCCGTCGATGACCTGGACGTGGCCGTTGACCTGTGCCGCGGCCGTGAGCGCGCAGGCGAGGAGCAGCAGCACCGCGATGGTCGCTCTCATGGTGGGCCCTCCGTGGATGGCGGGAAGTGTCACATTCGCGTGGTGAACACGCCCCAAGCGTACCACAGCGGTCGCCCCTCGGCAAGAAGCGCGCCGGTCAGGCCGCAGGTGTGTTCACAAGGAAGTGCACGGCGCGGCGCTGTGCCGCGCACCACCGCGCCGCCACTCGGGAGCTACTTCGTGGTGAGGTTCACCACGATCGAGCCCGCTGCGAGCGCGATCGTACCCGGGCCCTCGTGAGTGAGCTCGAACCCGTCGCCAACTATCCGGAGTGCGTTGAAGTGCCGTACGTCCGCATCACGCTCGTCCGGGACGGGAGCGGCCGAGGCCGGTGCGGTGATCGCATCTCCGTCCACGGTGACCGTCTCGACGCTCGGCGCGTAGAAGACGACGGTCTTCCTGTATCCGTCGTAGTCGTTCTCCTCGAGCAGACCTACATCATGGAGTTCGAAGAAAGTCCCGTCGCGCTCGAGCGTGTAGACGTCGTAGCGGTCGCAGAGCTCGTGAGAGCCGCGGTCCACAACGAGCCGCCGTGCCGAGGTCGACCGCGACCGGTAGAGCCCGTTCGTGTCGAATGCGATCTCGATCCTGTTTCCTTGCTGCTGCTCGAACACCGCCAGCGCCTCACGGTAGGCGGCGAGGTGACTCTCTATCGATCTCCCGGCCGCGGCCAGGAGGTCGGGGTAGCCGTGCCGCGCCCTGGCGGACTCGAGCAGCGCGGTGAGATCTTCCTGGCTCAGTCCCAGCCGCTCTCCGAGCAGGGGTGCGTAGGCGAAGTCCGGTGTGGACCGCTCGGCCTCCCGCTTCCAGTCAACGTCGAAGTAGTCGAGCAGAAATCCCTGTGCGCTCGCTACCGGGTAGATCCTGTTGCGCGGCAGGTCCTCCATCGGGATGGCGCCGTCCAGCATTGAGCCGCGGAAGTCCTCGAGCAGGAATCCCGGCAGCGCTGCGTGCTCCAGGCCGCGCCTGAGTGGAGGAGCATCCGGCACTGACGACTCGTAGTCCAATGCCCGGGCGAAGTCGAGGCATCGGAGCTCAACGTACCGGGCGGTTCCCTCCCGCGTCTCTTTGCCGCCCTCGTACGTCGCGATGAAGCTGTCTGCGCGCGCCCACCTGTGCGCTCGCACGGCGACGAACTGCGCCGTCGCCTCATTCGCGAGGTCAGCGTCGTCCGCCCACGCTGCCTCGATAGCTTCTACCAGAAGGGCCATCTCGAGGTAGGCGAGAGCCGCGTTCTCCACATCCTCGATCGGGTACTCCTGCTCCCGCGCCCACTCGATGTCGCCGAAGACCTGGTCTTGATACTCATGGAACGCCTCATGGACGATGTACCCGAACATCTTGAGTTCGAGGTCCTCGAAGGACTCCGGCATTGACTCCGGGAAGCCGACCGCGACGGTCCGCACCCCGCCGGCGTCGTAGCCGAACGCGAGCTGCCCGACGAGGTTCCCGACCTGACCCTCCCTGAAGCAGACGTCGGCACTGACTTCGGGCCAGCTCGGTGGAGGCGGCCCGAACCCCTCGGCCGCGTTCCCGCAGTTCAGGAGAAGCGCCCATCGCTCCGGGATGTAGACCAGAAACGGCTGCCGGGCCAGATCGTACCCCGGCCAGATGTCTCCGGCGTGACTGGCGAACAAGCGGATGACTCCTTCGCAGGCCCTGAGGATATCGAGCTCCATGTCGGTGAGCGTCTCTTCGGACTGAGCGGGACCTGGAGAGGAGACTCCCTGCGCTGCAGGGGTTCCGGCGGCCGTGTCGGCAGCCTCTTGCGTGGCGGCCGCCGCGGCGAAGGCGGCGAGGACGGCCACAGCAGCCAGAGTCAACAGTGGTCGTGTCATGATCGTCACCTCCTGTACCCGTTAGGACAACTCCGAGCGACCTCGAGTTTAGGGTACGCGGAATGCGGTGCCAAGGCGACGGCTTCAGGGTCGCCGGAGTCCACGCACCCGCTGGCCATTGGTCATTAATCCTTGCAACTGCAATGTGTATCTGTCACTATCAAGCTTCTGATTCTGAGCGCCGGGAGCAGCACCGAATGCCGCTCACCGGCGGAAACGCACCCTACCGCGGAGCACCTTTGGTCAGAGACGAGCAGACCGGGCCCGACGAGAACCGCGACGCGCCGTCATCCCTGGCCTCCCAGGTCAGCGGGCGCGTCATCACCGCATGGTGCATGTACGACTGGGCCAATTCCCCGTTCGCGACGACTCTAATGTCGGCGCTCTTCCCGCCGTTCTTCCGTTCGCTCGTGATAAACGCCGGACTTCCCGTCAGTGACGCGACCGCGTTCTGGGGCTACACTGCCTCCGCCGCGCTCCTGATAGGCGCGTTCATCTCGCCGCTCCTGGGGGCCGTCTCCGATTTCACCGGCGGGAAGAAGAGATACCTCGGCATCTTCGCCGGGGTTGGCATGGTGGCGACAGCGGCGTTCATCTTCATAGGCGATGACACGTGGTCCCTGGCGTCGGTACTGTACATAGTCGCCGCCATCGGGTTCTCCGGCTCCATAGTCTTCTACGAATCACTGCTCCCGCACATCACGACGAAGAAGACCATCGACGCGGTCTCATCGCGCGGCTACGCCATCGGCTACCTGGGCGGCGGCACGCTGCTTGCCATCAACGTACTCTGGGTCTCTCACCCGGAGTGGTTCGGAATGCCTGACATCGGCTTCGCGCTCAGGGCGTCCTTCCTGAGCGTGGCCATCTGGTGGGCCATCTTCTCCATTCCCTTCTTCGCGAGAGTTCCGGAGCCTCCAGTCAGCGGGAGCAGGAGCAGCGGCCCCGGTCGCGCCGTCCTGCCGGAGGGGTTCTCGCGGCTGGTCCGCACCTTCCGAGAGGTACGGAAGTACAGGCAGCTCTTCGTGCTCCTGATCGCTTTCTGGGTCTACAGCGATGGAATCGGCACCATCATCCGCATGGCGACCGCATACGGTGACGAGATAGGCATCAGCATCACCGACATGACGCTCGCGCTCGTCATCACCCAATTCGTCGCCGTGCCGTTCACGTTCCTGTTCAGCCGGCACGCCGGCTGGTCCGGTGAGAAGCGCTCGATCGTGCTGACGCTTGCTGGCTACTCAAGCGTAAGCCCCTCGGACTTCTTCATAAAGACCTCGGTCCAGTTCTATGTCCTCTCGTTCGTCGTG
>DAOWER010000201.1 GCA_030638405.1 Candidatus Eiseniibacteriota bacterium
GATGGCGGTGATGGTCCCGTCCTTCTTGACGCCCAGCTTGAGCTTCGCGACGACGCCCTGACGCTGGTATGTGTTGTAGAACTCCTGCTCGCGTGTCCAGCGCAGCTTGACCGGGTGCCCCTTGACCGCGGTCGCGAGAGCCGCGCCGATTATCTCCATCGTCACGCCGGCCTTGCCGCCGAATCCGCCGCCTACGTACGGCGTGATGACCCGCACGTCCTTGTGAGCGAACCCGAGAGGCGCGAGGGCCTCCGCGAAGAGGTGGCGCTGCGTGTGCGGCGACTGTGAGGACGACCAGAGCGTCAGTCTTCCAGAGAGATCCTGCTGCCCGACGATGACGTGGGGCTCGATGGCACAGTGGGCGTAGCGCGGAACGGCGTAGGTGTCCTCGAGGATCTCGTCCGCCTCGGCGAAGCCCAGCTCGATGTCGCCCTTCCGGGTCTTCCGCCAGTGCGCGATGTTCGTGTCGGCCCTGGGGAAGAACCACGGCACGCGCTCGTAGTCGGCAAGGTCCGGGTGAACCAGGTCCGCACCCTCGTCCATCGCCTTCTCGGGATCGAAGATGGGCGCGAGTTCCTCGTACTCCACCTTGACCAGCTTCGCCGCGCGCTTGGCGGTCTTCGGATCACGCGCCACGACGGCCGCCACCTGTTCGCCCACGAACCGCACGCGGTCCTGCGCAAAGATGTAGCGGTCCTTCATGTAGAGACCGAACTTGTAGGGGAACTCACCACCCGTCACGACCTTGACCACACCCGGCACCGCCTCCGCCTCGGTCACATCGATGCCCTTGATGAGCGCGTGCGCGTGCGGGCTCTCGACGATCGCCGCGTGGAGAAGGTCGGGGCCGAAATCAATATCGTCGACGAACTGCGCCGCGCCCGTGACCTTCGGAAGCCCGTCGATGCGGGTCTCGGAGTGACCTACGTACTTGAAGTCGGGCATGGCAGCATCCTCAGTGGTTACGCTGGTGGTCCGTGTTCGGGCCAGCCGTGACTCCCGCGGCCGGCGGTCTAGGTCGCCACTCCGTAGCTTGCGAAGATGGCTGTCATGATGAGCATGTCGGCGCCCGCGTGGAACAGTACGGACGCGAGCAGGCTTCGGGTCTTCTGCATCACGTATCCCCAGGCAAGCGCGAGCACGAAGAGACCCCCAAGAAAGAGGGGCAGATCGTCGGTGTAGCCCACCTGCATGTGGGCGGCGGTGAAGGCTATGGCGACGAGGAGGTTCGACTGCCACCTTCCCACGAGCGGTTCGAGCTTCGAGAGGAAGATGCCGCGGAACAGAAGCTCCTCCATGAAGGCGTTCGTGAACGCGAAGATGAGCGCCCACGGCGCTATCCGAAGCAACGTCTCTTTGGTGGTGCCCGCGTCGATGGCCTGCATCACCGCGAGCGCGGCCAGAACAAGGAAGGAGACACCTCCGATGAGAAGGCCGAGACCGAGACGCCCCCTGCGCAGGAACATCGTCCGGCGTCCGTAGCCCCCGACCTTCATGAGAATCAGGATGACGGCGACGGTCAGGATCACACTGGAGACCTTGGCCACCGCGAGCCCCTCGGGGGAATCGAGCGTGAGGCCCAGGATCCTCGTCCCCCACCCGCTGAACTGCCAGCTGATGAACATGGCCGAGGAGGCCACGAAGAAGGCGTACCAGACGCCGGTGATATCGCCTTCGGGTCGCCTGCTCCTGAGAATCATCGCGACGATGAGGAATCCGACTACCAGGAGAAGTCTCAGCCAGACCTGGAGTTCGGTGGGGATGTGCGAAGCGAAGGTCATCGACAGGAGGTACATCGCAAGGCTGAGAGCGAGTACCCACAGGAACGTCAGGATCCATCGCCGTCGTCCCATCAGACCCTCCTTCGGAGTTCAGGTTAGGTCCTGTCCTTCTCCACCACGTCCATCACTGCTTCCACGATCGGCGTGTATCCCGTGCACCGGCAGAGGTTCCCCGCGATCGCTTCCTTCACCTCATCCTCGGTCGGGCTCGTGTTCGTCGCCAGGAGCTCGGACACCGCCAGCACGACGCCCGGCGCGCAGAAGCCGCACTGGAAGGAGTTCCTGTCGATGAACGCCTGCTGGAGCTCGTTCGGCCCTTCTTTCGACAGCCCCTCCACCGTGAGCACGCCGCTCCCGTCCGCCTCCACCGCCAGCACGAGGCAGCTCCGGACGGTCTTCCCGTCCAGGATCACCGTGCACGCCCCGCAGTCGCCGCGCTCGCAGCCGACCTTGGGGCTCTTGATGCCGACCCTCTCTCTGAGCACCTCGAGGAGTGTGTCGTTCGGCGCAACGTCGACGTCCCATTCCTCGCCGTTCACATTGAGTGTGATGCTGTGCTTCATCGCGTTCCTCTAGATGTGCCGCGTGCCGTACTCGGGCCCGCCGCCGTTCAGGCGCGCGACGGCCGCCCGGATCCCCCGTTCGAGCATCACCTCGAGCATGTGCGCGCGATACTCCGCGGTCGCGCGGATGTCCGTGATGGGTGAGGTCTCCCTCGGAATGGCCTTCCGTGCCGTCTCGAGCATCTCGTCCGACGGCTCCTCGTTCCTGATCTCGGCCTCGAGCTCCCTCGCGCGGACCGGCGTCGGCCCGACAGCGCCGAACGCCACGCGGTACTCGTAGTCGGGGCTGACGAGGACCGCGACGCTCGCCTGCGCGAGATCCTCGCCGCGGTAGCGTCCCAGCTTGACGTAGCTGCCGCCGAAGGCCCGCGCCGACGAGGATATCTCGAGACCGACCACGAGTTCGCACTGCCTCAGGTCCGTCTTCTTCGGGCCTACGAACCACTCGTCGATGGGAACGGTCCTCTCCCCTTCCGGTCCCAGCAGAAGCACCTGTGCGTCGTAGACGAGCAGGACCGGACCCGCGTCGCACGACGGCACGGCCGAGCAGATGTTCCCGACGACGGTCGCGCGGTTCCTGATTCCCTTCGACGCGACCTTCACGGCCATCTCGTGGAAGAGCGGGAAGCTCTCCCGGATGAGCTCCGATTCGATGACGTCGGTGAAGGTCACGAGCGGCCCGATGAAGAGCCGGTCGCCTGCGAGCCTGATGTCCCCGAGACCGTCTATCCCCTTGATGTCGACGACAATCTCGGGGGTGATGGCGTCGTCCCTGAGCTGGGCGACGACGTCGGTGCCGCCGGCGAGGATCTGCGCGCCGTCACCATGCTCGGCGAGGATGCCGATGGCCTCCTCGATGGTCCCGGGCTTCACGTAGTCGAACTCGTGCGCGATGGGCATCCGTCACTCCTTCGCGTCGCCTTTGAGCCAAGCCATCGCTTCCTCAGTGTCCCGGAAGACCATGACCCTGACATCTGCCGAGGCCACAAGCATCTGCTCATACATCCTCGCGAGACCGAAGCCGAAGTCACGGCCCACGACAACGGCCGTACGGGCTCCTGGTGGGGCTCCACGATGCTCCGCCACGTAGTCGACAACGTCCTTGACGACGGCGTGCGAGAACTGCCCGAGGTCGGCCTGACGCAGGTCACACAGCGTATCCGCCTCGGGCCGGAAGTCGGGCCGAGCGTAGACCTCCCCTAGAGCGGCTTTCAGCTCCTCCAGAGGCACGGCTCCGATTAGCACGTGCGTGCGGAGACCTGTCTCAGTGTCGATTTTCGTCTCAATGGGCATGGTGTACCTCGCTTCCTCGTCTACTCCGGCGGCAGCATCGCTACTATGCGGCACATCGAGGACTCGAGCTCTATCCCTCTGAGCGGGAAGCACCCGATCCAACAGCGCTTGTTGCTGACCTCTTCAATCTCGCCGCCCAAGTTCTCCGCGTGGACGAGTCCCGCGGGGAAGAGCTTGAGGTGCATCACCTGGTAGTAGACGTCGGGCGGGAACATCTCGTCCCAGCCCTTGCCGTAGTCGGCCTTGAGCTTCTCCTCGGCCTTCTCGAAGAGGCCGGGGTGCCAGTCCTTGATGATGGTGTTCATGGGGTGGTCGGCGCTGCCGCAGTCGACGCCGATCCACTTGAGCTTCATCGAAAGCGCCCACTTGTGGAACGAAGGATCAGGCCCCGGGTGCTTCACGAAGTAGCGGATCTCGTCGGAGCCCTTCTGGTCCCATGCGTACCTGTGGTAGCCCGTGTCGATGATGAGGATGTCGCCTTCCTTCACCTCCACCTTGCTCATGATCATTTCGGGTGAGTAGAGGCTGTAGTCCTCGACCTCGTCGGAGATGTCGACGACGACGCCAGAACCTATCCACTCCTCGAGTGGGACCTGCCCGATCGCGCGCCCGCTCGCGTGGAAGTGGATTTCGCCGTCCATGTGCGTGCCGACGTGGTTGCTCGTCGTCACGATCTGCCCGTTGGCGCCCTGCCCCATGTGCGCGCCCGCGATACGCTTGAAGTACTGCAGGCCGAACGGCATGTAGCTCGGCCACGGCGGCGTGTGGA
>DAOWER010000135.1 GCA_030638405.1 Candidatus Eiseniibacteriota bacterium
CAGGCCAGCACGAGTACATATTCCCTGCCGTGGAGATTCGTCATGAGTACGCGTCGGATGCGGTCCCGCCGTCTGGCAAGAACTGCCGAGGCGACTTCGAGCGCCGTCTCCCGCGGTGTAGTGTCGAGCTTGTTGAGTATCGGACAGACCTCCGAGCTCTCGGGCACTCCTTTCATCCCGCCGGCATCTGACGTCAGGACGTCCGCGATGACCGCGGGTGAGACCACGTCGGAATCCGTCAGCTGACGGAGGAGCTCCGGACGGTGGACCTCGCCGGGCTGGATGTGCCGCCCCAGCGCGTCAAGCCCGGCCACCGGTGCCACGAGGTCGACGCCTTGGGGCAGGAGCGGCTCGCGTTCCCCGGGAGCCTTGAGGGGCATCTGTCGGGCCCCGTCCGCCTCGACGAGCACGACGTCCGCGAGGCCCCGGTCCCTGATCGTGGTCAGGGTCCACGGGTCGACTCCGAGAAGTTTCCCGTCGCCCCCGCGCCCGGCCGAGAGGAAGGCGCGTCCGGACTCGGCCACGACGCGCGCGAGTTCCTCCGGCGGCTCGTCACCCGTCATGGTAAGCACCGGCATTGAAGCCGCGACCCTCTGCCCCACTCGCGTCGTCGTTGATGCGAGCACGCGCCACCCTCTGCCCGCGAGCTCGCGCGAGAGGGTGAGCATCGCCCCCGTCTTCCCGCCGCCCCCGACGAGCGCGACGAGTTGTCCCCTGCGGATTCCCAGCGCGTCCGAAAGAAGAGGGAAGTCTTTCGTCAACTCAGTGTGTCCTCGTACATGATGGCCCTGTTCTTTCCCAGGTGCTTGGCCTGATACAGGGCGATGCGGTCTGCCTTGTCCATGAGGTCGATTCTGGAGGTGGCATCGAGCGGGTAGAGCGCCCCGCCGATGCTGATCGTGAGGTCCCACGTAGGCTGCTGTTCGGACCCGGTGACGAAGCCGTGCATCGCGATCGTGCTGCGGATGCGCTCGGCCACCACGAAGGCGCCCTCGCGTGAGACGTCCGGCAGTATGACCCCGAACTCCTCTCCTCCGTACCGGGCCACGATGTCCACCTGCCTCGCGTTCTCGGACAGTATCTTCCCCACCTGTCGCAGAACGCTGTCGCCGGCGGCGTGCCCGAGCGTGTCATTCACCTTCTTGAAGTCGTCGAGATCGCCGATCAGAAGCGCCATCGCGTTGCCCGTTCGCTTGGACCGCTCGATCTCTCGCGCAAGCTGCTCGTCGAAGTAGCGGCGGTTGTGGATCTGGCAGGTCTGGTCGATGAAGATCAGCTCCTCGACCTCAAGCCGGCGCTTGATCAACCCTGCTGCGAACTCGGCGACGAACTGAAGGACGGCCACCGAGTTGGAGTCGAACGCGTAGCTCCTGCTGCTCCAGATGCCGAGTGTGCCGTAGACGTAGGCCTCCGCCTTGAGCGGTGACACCGCAAGCGCTCCCGACGCCCGGCCGGGGAAGTAGCGGAAGTGACGGGAGTCCCTTCGGATGTCCTGGATGGACAGCACTTCGCCCGTCTCTTCGACCTTCTCCCTGATGTGCGGAGGCGCGACCTGGCCATCCTCGTCCGACACGCAGACGTCCTCGAACTCCGTGAGATTGGCCGCCTGGGAGTCAACGAGCCCCTTGGACATCGCGAGCGCCACCCGGTCGGCCCCGACCGCGTCCTTCAGGAGGTCGTAGAGGTATCCCAGCGCTCCGGCGAGATCGGTCCGGCGGCTCGAGGCGGCCACCGCTCGAAGGAAAGACAGCGTCATCGCCGCCCGGGGCGGTTCGTCGGATCTTCGAATCGCCCCCTCGCCTACCGAGGTCCCCTGCTCCGAGGGCGTCGCAGGCGGCCCGCTCTCCGGTGCGTTTTGCGCTGGCTGCTCCGGTGCGGGCTGCTCCAGTGAGATGGACACGGTGTCAAGCGTCAGGAGGTTCCGGTACCTCAGGTGGACGATTCCGTCGTCTTCAGTGCGGGAGAGTCTCCGCATGTAGCCCAGTTCACAGAGCCTGTCCATGAGACGCACCGCCCCCGCACGAAACGCCTGCTCGCGGCCGGAGGACACCAGGCTCCTGTACAAAGCCATGCCGTCCTCGTCGAGGCGGTCGATGGGCAGGAGCCGGGTCAGGAGCTCCGTATCGAAACGGGTGGGTTTTTTCATAGCCGCTGAGGGTTCAACTATTGCTGACGCCGTTACAGATCTCGGTCGGCACGGTTCTTTCATTAACTATACACAATAGTCGCGGCACTGTCAATGAAGGCCGCCAGTCCGGCCTCGCGTTTTTGCTTGCATGCATTCGCGTGCAGAGGATAGTCTCGCCGCTCATGAAGCTGCTAGGAATCGCACTCGCACTGTTCGCTGTCATCGTGGTCGCCGGTTGCTCCACCACGTCGCGGGTCACGCCCGCGCCGAGTGACGAGCTTCGGACGCTGGCGCAGGATGGTGCCAGCGTGGCCGAGTCACTCGAGGCGGCGGACCTGCTCTACAGGGAGGCCCTCGCCCATTACGTGACGGACGAGCTTGACGAGGCCCTTCCTCTCCTCAGACAGGCGCTGGCTGAACTCGGCGACGCCCACCCGGACACGGCGGACCTCAGGTCCGAGAAGTTCTCCCTCAAGGCGAGGGTCGAGTACTTCCTGGCGGCGATAGAGGGCCGCAGCGCCCCGACCGCGCAGGTCATTCCACCCGAAACGACCCGGATCGACACCATACCGCTTCCGGTCCTCGAACCCGCGCAGCCCACGGCGGGCTGCGTGGCTCCCGTGGTCACTGTGACGAACGACCGCGTCGAGAAATGGCTGGACTACTTCCAGGGCAGGGGGCGGAAGGACATGGAGCGGTGGCTCTCGCGGGCCCCTCGTTACCGCCCGATGATAGAGCGGATGCTGGAGGAAGAGGGTCTTCCCCTCGAGCTCTTCTATCTCGCTGTCATCGAGAGCGGCCTGAATCCGAACGCGTACTCGAGGGCTCACGCGGCGGGTATGTGGCAGTTCATCTCGAGCCGCGCGAGGATGTACGAACTGAGGGTCGACTGGTGGATTGACGAGCGCCGGGACCCGGAGAAGGCGACTCGCGCCGCGTGTACCTATCTCAAGGAGCTCCACCGGAGGTTCGGATCGTGGGAGCTGGCGCTGGCGGGATACAACTCCGGTGAAGGACGAGTCGAGCGCGCGCAGAGGAAGAGGCCCTCGTGCCCGGACTACTGGTGTCTCGATCTTCCCAGAGAGACTGAGAACTTCGTGCCCAAGTTCATGGCCACTGTTCTCATCGGGACCAACCCGGCGAAGTACGGGTTCGAGATGCCCACTGCCGGCGCGTCGCTTTCGTACGACAGCATCGAGATCACGGATGCCGTCGACCTTCAGGTCATCGCCGACGCGACGGGCGCCGGCTACGATGACATCAAGAAGCTGAACCCGGCGCTCCGCCGGTGGTGCACGCCGCCGAGCAGCTCCCCCACCACTGTGAGGGTCCCCACCGGCACCGGGCAGAAGTGCCTTGCCGCGATCGACTCCATTCCGCCTGAGGAGCGGGTCACGTGGCGAAGGCACCGCGTGTCGACAGGAGAGACGCTCTCCAGCATCGCCAGGGCCTACGGTACGAGCATCTCGGCGATAACGTCGGTCAACGACATACGAAACCCGCACCGGATACGCACAGGGAGCTACATCGTGATCCCGGTCGGCCCGGGATCGGACAGCGTGTCCGCGCATGCCGGCCTTCCCCCGACCATCAACTACCGCGTTCGCCGCGGAGACACGATCTCATCGATAGCGCGGAGACACGGCAAGAGAACGAGGGACGTGCTGCGCTGGAACGGGCTTGCCTGGAACACGAGGATCTACCCCGGAGACGTCATCACGATCCGGAATATGTAGAGGGATCGCCCGCCGAACGCGGGCGGGCAGCGAGCGTGAAGCGAGCGTGAGAAGGCCCCGGCTCCATTGGAGCCGGGGCCTTCTGCTTATGATGCTGCTCTGGGATCGTCCGCTGACGCCCTAGCGCGGGACGCGCGTCGGGAGGAGCACCGCCTCCCTGCCCTTGCCGTCGAGAGTGGG
>DAOWER010000180.1 GCA_030638405.1 Candidatus Eiseniibacteriota bacterium
ACATGTGAGTAGACCCACTCGGACCTGAGCGGGCCTGTGCCCACGAGGTCGGCGCCGAGCGTCCGCGCCAGGGACTTCACGCGCTGCGCGGCCTGCTCCGGGGTCAGGGCGACCCTCGCAGACGCGGGCTCGCCGTCTACGAACTCCTCACGCGCAACCATTCGGGGTAGTTCGAAGAGCTCGGTGAGCAGCGAGGCGTGGTCTCCTCCCCCGCTGCCTATGCGTAGTTCGATGGCGATCCGCCGGTCGAACTCCCGCGCCTCCGGGTGTGCCGCGTAGTATTCGTCTTTCTCCGGACTTCCGTCATCGAACCGCCTGAAGAGGTCGGTTCGCGCGAACAGGGCATCGCGCTCGTCCACGCGCTCGATGGGACCGACGCGGTCCCGCTCGTAGCCCGGCCTCTCCGTGTGTCTCACCATACCGATTCCCCGCGAATCATTTCTTCTTGAACACACCGCGCGCCCCCGTCAGGGGCTGCATGATCGGGCGCTCGATGCCGCTCACGGTGCCCGCGTCCTGCCCTGGATGATGCTCGTCACACGCATCGTGCCCAGACTGACATCCACGATGCGCGCAAGGAAGATGACGATACCTATCCCGATCGTTGCCCAGTCCATCGCTACCGCTCCGTTTCAGATGCCGTTCGACTGCCTGCGTGGCCCCCGCGGGCCTTCCGCGAAGAGTGACTACGGGGGCCGTCCCTACTTCCGCATCGGCTGTGGTTTGAGGTACGTCAGGGTGCGCCACGCCCACTCGGCCGGGCCGAACCTGAAGCGCTGAAGCCAGAACGTCGAGAACCACAGCTGGAAGATCCACACCGCGAACACGATCAGTATCTGGTGCACGCGCTCGACGCTCCCGAAGAGACCGAGCCCGTGGCCGTAGAAGATGGTCGTGCAGATGACGGTCTGCATCAGGTAGTTGGTGAAGGCCATCCTGCCCGCGGCGGCGAACGCCCGGCCGAGCTTCCCGAGCACCCCGGACTTGACGATGAGCATGACGAGCGCGATGTACCCCCAGGCGACGAGCACGCTGCCGACGTAGTTGTACAGCGACCCGTTGAAGAACGACCACGGCATCGTCCATCCGTCCGCGAACCGTCTGACTATGCCCAGCCAGATGATCGGGAAGCCCGCAGCGCACCCTACGATCGCGGCCGTCGCGTAGAACTTCTTCGACATCTTCGCGGAAAGGACGCCCCACTTGTAGAGCGCCATGCCGACCAGCATCATGCCGCCAACACGCCAGAGCATGAAGAAGAAGAACGCCGATGTAAGAGCCGACCCCATGTGCTCCAATCGGAACGGCATCTGGTCGCCCCACATGCCGCGGAAGCCCGCGACCTCGGCGGCCACCTCCTCGGCGCCAGGCGCCCAGAACGACGTCATCGCTTCCATGACCTCCGGCGGCGCCATCTGAATTCCGAAGTTGCCCATGAAGTAGAGAGGGACGACCACCGCCATCGCGATCACGCCCGTGATGAAGAGCCCGAGCGCCGAGCGCCGCCAGAAGAGGTACACGATGAACCCGATCAGCGCGTAGACGGTCAGGATGTCCCCCGCCCACAGCAGGAACCCGTGGGCCAACCCGATGAGAAGAAGCCAGAACGTGCGACGGTAGTGAACGACCCCCGGGCGCAGTCCGCGGCCCTCGAGCTTGCTCGCGAAGAGGACGATCCCCGCACCGAACAGCATGGAGAATATGGAGATGAACTTGGTGTCCGCCAGCATGTGGCTGAGCGACCACACGAAGCGGTTGAGACCGGTGAGGTCTCCGTACGCGGTCGGGTTGAAGTAGGCGGCGCCGACCATGGAGAAGCTCTGGATGTTCATGAGGAGAATGCCGAGGATGGCAACCCCTCGCAGGACATCCAGCGAGACGATGCGCTCGTCGGCCGTGACGGGCGCGGCGGTCGGCACTGTGGCGGTGGGCGACTCTGCTGCTGTGGGCGTCTGAGGCCCCGTTGTGGACCCCATGAGAACCTCCCGGGCAGGTGAACGTCTTTCCTCCCGGGGAGAGTATCAGAAGCGCCCGGACTCCTCAAGAAGCCCGGGCGCCATCCGTGTGCGCGAGATGAACGGTCGGTCAGGGCGCTGGGCCGCAAACTGAACGGCGGACCGCGCCGCGCTCTACTGCGTGAACACCATCCGCATGCGCTCGAAGTCCAGCGTCCACGCGTAAGCCCTAAGGAAGTTGTGCGAGATGAGCCCGTCCTGGATGAACCCTAGCATACGGTAGCCCTGCGGCGGCAGCGCCCCGAAGTCACCAACGAGGTCGCTTTGAACAAGCCCGCCCAGCCCCAGCTCGGCGATCTCGAAGGTCCCCGTCGCGAACCCGCCTCCCCCGCCGCCGACTATGCCCTCGTGAACCTCGACCTCAGGAACGGGGATCCCGACGTAGTCCAGCGTCTGGCGTGGCGCCGAGAACGCCGGAGTGCCGGCGAGCCCCGAGTCAACGTGGAACAGGAGGTCGTCCACACCGTTCAAGCTTCCCCTCGCCAGCAGGAAGTGGGTCGACTGCAGGTAGAAGGGCACCTCGTCGAGGACCTTGCCGGACGCGCCCGAGCGGAAGGCCGACGCGGCGTGCCCCACGGGCGCCCGCAGCACGAGTTCCCCATTCGGGTAGTCCAGCGTCGCGAGGAACTGCTTCAGGACACCCGTTCCCACGATGCCTTCGATCTGCTCGCCGCCTATCGTCATGCCCCCAGTGGGGAGTATCGAGATTGGCACCGAGTGGAGCGTGGCGCCTCCGAGCGTGAGCGACTCCGCTCTCCCGAACCCGACCTCGGCCTCCATGCCCCCCGCGAACATCCCGGCCATGGACGCGACCACCTCGATCCCCAGCGCGGCCGCGATCTCGGGGTCGAGGATGAACGCGTCACCTCCGGTATCGATGAGCGCGGTGACCTCACGTCCCTGCACTTCTACCTTGATCAACGGAAGAGGGTCCGTGACGACGAAGGGAACGCTCGTCTCGTCGCCCGCAAGCCAGGAGATGCGGTACGGCGCATCGTTGCCGAACGATTTCATGAGATCCAGGTGCGGCAGGCGCATGCCCTCGAGCGCTTTGCCCGGAAGGGTCTCGCACTGGCTGTAGCGATTGGTCTGGTAGTAGATGAACACGAGCTTGGCGGCCGCCGCGGTGTTGTCCGGTTCGCGCTTGAGCACGCGGTGCAGCAACGCTTCAGCCAGGTCGTAACGGGCGAGCAGGTACTCTGTGCGCGCCGCCAGCATCAGGACATCGACGGCGGGTTCGGCCTCCGCCAGTAGAGGCTCGAGCAGCAGCAGGGCGTCCTCGAAGTCGCCGGCCTCGTAGGACAGCTGCGCGTAGCTGTGGCGGGCGTCCGGGTCACCGGGGTGGGCGAGGTGCACCGCCCTCGCCTCGCCGAGGTCCTCGAGCAGCTCGGCACGGCCCGTGGAAACGTCGACCGCTGGTCTTCCCATGACCTCTCTCCGCTCTTCGGCGCCGGCCGTGCTCGACAGCGCCAGGAGCACCAATGCAATCGTGACTGCGACGGTCGCGAGACTTCTCATTGCGCGTCCTCCAGGTGATCTGGCACGTTCGGTCCGGTCTTCGGGTGCAGGGTCGTGCCCCCTCTGAACACCCAACTCCCGCTTGCATACATGAGACAAACATATTAGAATATTGGTTGAATTTCAAATACTTATTAAGGATCCGCCTGGCGGGCCGGCACGGGAGGACATCGACATGGCTGGCAGGAAGAAGACACTGTTCATCAGGAGCGCCAAGCAGGTCCGGGCGCTGCGGACGCCCCTGCGTCAGGAGATCGCGCAGGCCCTCATGGGGCTGGGAGCGTGCACGGTCGGGGAGCTTGCGGACGAGCTGGGCCGCGAGCCGGCAGCGCTCTACTACCACGTTCACGCCCTCGCGAAGGCCGGGATCGTTGTCGAGGGCGACGAGCGTAGGGGCGGGGGCCGTCCGGAGAGGATGTACAGGCTGGCGGCTGACAGAATCATCATAGACAGAGGCGAGACTTCGAAGGCCTTCCTTTCCGCGCTCTCCGACCTGCAGCGCGCAACGCTGCGGGCGGCGGAAAGGGAGCTCGAAGCCGCGCTCACAGCGCGCGGCCCGAAGAACGTGCGTAATGCTCCCACCCTCCTCAGGCTCGCGTCCCACCTGAAGCCTCAGCACGCCGCGCGCGCCACGAAGATGCTGCACGAGCTGGTCGAGTTCCTCGCAGAGCACGACGACGCCGAGGCCGGCGACATCTACTCGTTGACCGCCGCGTTCACACGCCTGGTGAGATGAGGAGAGCTACAGCAGGTCCAGAGGGTCCACGTCCACGGCAAGCGTCACGGCGCTCGCAAGTTTGAGGGCCTTCTTCTGGGCGAGCGCGCCGGCAACCAGCGCACGGGCGCTTCCACCCCTTCCCCGAACGATCACCTGCCATCGGTAGGCGCCCCGTATCTTCTCGAGCGGCGCGGGCGCCGGGCCCAGTACCTCGGGGCGCGGATCCTCCATGTGCTCGGAGCCCCGCTCCAGGAAGTCGGCGAGCCGTCCCGCCGCTTCCCGCACCTCGTCCTCGTCCCGTCCCCGGGCGGTGATGCCCACGAGTCGCGAGAACGGCGGGTAGCCGAGGCCTATGCCCTCCCGCTCGGCGATCTCGCGGTCGAAGAACGGGGCGAAGTGCTGGTCGCGCGCCAGAGCGATCGTGTAGTGGTCGGGCAGATACGACTGCACGACGACCCACCCCCGCTCCTCTCCGCGACCGGTCCGGCCGGCCACCTGCGTAAGGAGCTGGAAGGTCCTCTCGCCCGCGCGGAAGTCCGGCAGGTTGAGCCCGACGTCCGCGGCGACCACGCCTACGAGACCCACGCCCGGGAAATCGAGCCCCTTCGCTATCATCTGAGTTCCGAGGAGGATGTCGGTCTTCCGCTCCGCGAAGTCCTTGAGGATGCGCCAGTGCGACCCGTGACGGGTCGTCGTGTCCACGTCCATTCTCTCGACGGTCGCGTCCGGGAAGAGCTCGTGGACGGC
>DAOWER010000272.1 GCA_030638405.1 Candidatus Eiseniibacteriota bacterium
ATGAACAGAGTCAGCCAGGAGTTCATGGTCCGGCCGATGGGCATCTTCCAGCTTATCGACTACGTCGGCATCGACGTCTGCCGCTTCATAATGAACGTCATGACCGAGCACATTGAGGGTGAAACGCTTCGTGACGACCTCCTGAACCGGATGGCGGAGGCGGGCGTTATGGGCGGGCAGCACGCCGACGGCAGTCAGAAGAACGGCTTCCTGACCTACGAGAAGGGTAGACCCGCGGGCATCTACGACATCCAGAAGGGCGGTTACGTGATGTTCGCGGAGGACGGCTGGGCAGCTGGTCTCGACGAGAAGCTGGGGAGTCTGCCCGATGGCCACGCCGCCTGGCGTGCGCTCCTCATGGATCCGAAGAAGAACGAGAAGCTGGAGGTCTACTTCGCGAATCTGGCGAAGTCCGACACTCTCGGTTCAAACCTGGCGAAGGCATACCTCGTCCGTTCGAGGAAGATAGGGGAGAAGCTCGTGTCCGACGGAGTCGCCAACTCGGCCGACGACGTCAACGGCGTGATGATGAACGGCTTCTACCACCTCTACGGGCCCATCAACAAGCACGTCGACCTGATGGTCGGCGCGGTGCGGTAGGAGGGACGCGATGAAATCACTCGGGAAGCCCATCTACGTGACTGCGGGGTACAACACCGTATCTCTCGGAACAGGCAGGAAGGAGTTCCATCCCAAGAAGCCACGCCCCGGCATCGAACACTACATCACCGAGGCGGGGCAGGGGGCGCTCGCGCAGGTCAACGACACGGCGAACATCGACGAGGGCGTCATTGCGAATTTCATGGCCCCGCGGTTCAACAAGCAGGGGAACCTCCCGGCTCTCATGCCGCTCATCGACCCCAAGCTCGAGTACAAGCCCCTCGTCAGGGTCGAGGGCGCGTGCGGCTCGGGCGGACTGGGGCTCACGACCGCCACGAAATTCGTCCTCTCGGGCATGGCGGACAGCGTGCTGACGGTCGGATTCGAGGTCCAGAACACGGTCAAGGCCATCTACGGCGCCGACATCCTGGGAGGCGCGGGCCACTACGCGTCACAGAGAAAGGCAGGTCACGCTTACTTCTTCCCCGCGAAGTTCTCTGACAGGGCCGGGGCGGCGTACGAGAAGTTCGGGTACGACAAGGTGCGTGAGGCAATGGCCAGGTGGTACGAGCGAGCGGTGCTGAACGCCCGCGAGTGCCCCAAGGCGCAGGAGCATCACAACAGCACCGAGGATCTCTTCGCGGCCGGCATGACGCCACCGAACCCCAAGACGTTCTGCGAGTACATCAACGTTTACGACTGCTCGAAGGTCTCGGACGGGGCGTCCGCCGTTGTGTTTGCGTCCGAGGAGGGGCTTTCGAAGCTCGGCGTCGACAAGAAGGACACCGTCGAGCTGGTCGGCTACGGACAGGTCGTCGCTGACATCTCGAAGGATCCCGAGGACCAGACGAAGCTGACGACGAGCGCGCGTGCCGCCAAGGCCGCGATGGACATGGCCGGCATCACGCCAAAGGACATCGCGATGCTCGAGGTCCACGACTGCTTCACCATCGGTGGGATCCTGTCGCTCGAGGCGATAGGGATCTGCGGATACGGCGAGGCGTTCGACTTCGTCCGCGAGGGCGGGACCGCTCCCGCGGGAGCGATGCCGACCAATCTGTCCGGCGGGCTCGTGGGCTACGGCCACTACACCGGCGGGACCGGCGTGAGGCAGGCGGCGGACATAGTCATGCAGTTCACCGGAAAGCCCGACGGCCAGAAGCTCGAGCTGGACGCGAACAAGCCCTACGGCCTCATGGTCTCGATGGGCGGAAACGACCGCACGGTGGTCTCGTGCGTGTTCAAGCGCGTAAGCTAGGTGCGGAGGACCACTGCTGCGGGCTTCTGCCGGGGCTGAGACGCCGGGCCCTTCTGACGGCCGGCGCGGCAGTTCGCGCGGTGCAGTTACAAGTTCAGGGGGAAACTCCTTGCGGGGTTTCCCCCTGGTGCATATGCTTGACCAGTGGTATGATTGCGACAACGGCGTGCGGGAGCACCGCCGAGAGAGCTACCTGAACACCATCACGGTTTCACCCACCGGAGGAGATCCACAGTGACAACAAGAGCTGCTGCATGCGTGACGCTGGCGATCATCCTGGCTGCCGGAGTCCTGCTGGCTCCGGACTTCTGCTCGGCGCAGGAGCCCGACAGCCTTCTGACTGCGACACTGGACTTCGACCCTGACGCCCTGAACCTCAAGAGCAACGGTCGGTGGGTAACGTGCTACATTGAGCTGTCGGACGGCTACGACCCGAACGACATCGACCCCTCAGGTGTGACCTTCATGGATTCCCTTCCCGCGGTGGAGCATCCGACGTCGGTTGGGGACCACGACGAAGACGACATCATGGAACTCATGGTCAAGTTCGTGCGGGCGGACGTCGGCGCGATGCTGGCGCCCGGCGACTCGGTCGAGGTCTGGGTCTCGGCCGAGGTTGGGAGCCTCGCCTTCACAGCGACCGACACCATCCGCGTGTTCTGGCCCGGGGGAGGCCCCGATGATGACCCCGACGCCGGGGGCGAGCAGCAGCGCTTCGTACGACTCGACCAGAACGTGCCCAACCCGTTCAATCCCAAGACCACGATCAGCTTCGCGACGCTTGCGGCCGGTCACGTCCGGCTCGATGTTCACGATGCGGCCGGTCACCTTGTCGCGACGCTCGTCAACGGTCATTTCGAGGACGGGGAGCACCTGGTCGAATGGGACGGCCGGGCCTCGAATGGAACGCCCGTGGCCAGCGGCGTCTACTTCTATTCGGTCACTGCCGATGGTCACTCAGAGACCAGGAGATTCCTGCTTCTGAAGTAGCGGCTCGCTGCTGGGGCAGGCGCGACCGGCATCGCCGTGGGAAGCACGGAGACCGTGCAAGACGAACGGCGGCAGCTCTCGCTGCCGCCGTTCGTATTCCCCGTTTGTAAGCCGCCTGCTGCTCCGCCGCCGGCTCCGCGCGGGCACCCGCCACTGGTCCGCGACCGGCTCCGTGCAGGCACCCACCTACTGGTTCGCCGCGGCCGCCTCCGGCTCGCCCGGCTTCGCCACGGCCTTCTTCCCGATCGGGCTCGGGCCCAACTCGATAATCCTCTCGACGAACCCGTTGATGACTTCGCGGAACCTGCCTCCCTCGCCGGCCGACACCCATTCCAGGGCGAGCCTGTCAGGTTCGAGACCGAGGTCCGCGACCAGCTTTTTCAGGAAGGCCATGCGGCGCATGGTCTTGTAGTTGCCTTCCATGTAGTGGCAGTCGCCGGGATGGCACCCCGCGACCATGATCCCGTCCGCGCCCTCGGCGAAGGCCTCGAGAATGAGTTCCGGGTCCACGCGGCCCGAGCACATGGTTCTGATAACCCGGAAATGAGGAGTTATCTTGAGTCTGGAGACGCCTGCCAGATCGGCACCGGCGTACGCGCACCAGTTGCAGCAGAAGACCAGAACCCGTGGTTTGAAGTCGCTCGCAACTGTCTTGCTCATCCGGTTCTCCTCCGAGTGCTGCCCCTCACCGGGTCTGTCGCAGGTGTCAGCGCGGTGCTTACGCGCTCTTCGTCCGTCCGAATAGGCTAGCACCAGGGCGCCACGCCCGGCAAGTGCAAAAGCCCGCACAGCGGGTGTTTTCGGCCCGTCCGGGACCCTGCCGGGTGGTTCAGGCAGCGCCGGCGTGGCCGTTTTGCATTGCCGACCCCCAGACCTCCGGCTATAATACATGGTTCTACTGAACTCGGGCCGGAGACAGTATCATGGCCATCGCCGACAACGTCAGCGAGGTCATCGGGCGCATCGAAGCCGCGGCGTCGCGGGCGCTCAGAGACCCCGACGACATCAGGCTGGTGACCGTCACGAAGACGGTCGAGCCGGCCCGCATCGTCGAGGCCATCGAGGCAGGGGTCACCTGCATCGGGGAGAACCGGGTTCAGGAGGCTGAGCGGAAGTTCACGGATGAGCTTCCACCTGTCGAGAAGCACCTGGTGGGGCACCTTCAGACCAACAAGGTCAGGAAGGCGCTCCCGCTCTTCGATATGATCCAGTCGGTGGACAGCGTCCGGCTGGCGCGTGAGATCTCGAGCGCATGCCAGTCGACAGGCACTGACATGGACGTGCTGGTCGAGGTGAACACTTCCGGCGAGGAGACGAAGTTCGGGCTCAGGCCCGATGAGGTGGTAGGGGCCGTCGAGGAGATGGCCGACCTCAGGGGCTTGAGAGTCCTGGGGCTCATGACCATCGGGGCGTTCCTGCCGAACCCCGAGGACGTCCGCCCGTGCTTCCGGCGGCTTCGGGAGCTCAGGAGTACTATAGAGGAGAGGGTCATTCCCGGCGTCTCGATGGAGCACCTCTCGATGGGCATGACCAACGACTACGAGGTGGCCATCGAAGAGGGTGCAACGATCGTGCGGGTAGGTAGGGCCATCTTTGGAGAGCGGGGATAGAGACCATGTTCGCACTGGGCAATCTCATTGGCGCGATCGCCACTATCATCGATATCGCGCTCCTTCTATATATGATAGCGCTTTTCGCCGTGGTGATCGTCTCGTGGTTCGCCCCGCGATCCGTGCATCCGGCGGTGATGTTCCTGAGGCAGATAACGCACCCGCTCCTGGCCTGGCTCAAGAGGAAGCTGCCGTTCGTCGTTCAGGGAGGGTTTGACCTTTCGCCGATGTTAGCGTTCTTTGCTATCTACTTCATCCAAAGGTTCCTGGTGGCGACGCTCTACCAGCTGGCGGCTCGTCTCGAATAGCCGCGGGGCCGTTCGCGTTGGAGCGGACAGCGTCGCGCGGCGTCGAGCAACCAGTGCGGCGCGCAGTGAGCACGAAACCCATATCGGAGGACCGAGACACTCATGGCAGACACACTCAATCTGACTCAGAAGATAGACGAGGCCGTTGCGTTCATACGCGAGAGGTCCGCGGTCGTGCCTGAGGTCGCCGTTGTTCTGGGAAGCGGTCTGGGCAATCTCTCGAGCCGCATGGAAGAGGACGCGACGATCCCGTTCGAGGAGATCCCGCACTTCCCGAGGTCGGGTGTTGCGGGCCACGCCGGCGAACTGGTGCTCGGGACCGTGAGCGGCAAGCCCGTCGCGCTGATGCACGGGCGCGTCCACTACTACGAGGGCTACACGATGCAGGAGGTGACCTTCCCGACCCGCGTGCTGCGCGCGCTGGGCGCCGGGAAGCTCATCCTCACGTGCGCCTCAGGCGGGATGAACCCACTCTATGAGAAGGGTGACATCGTGGCCATCGTCGACCAGATCAACCTGACGGGCGACAACCCGCTCATCGGCCCGAACGACGAGTCGCTGGGTCCCCGCTTCCCGGACATGTCCGAGCCCTACGACCGTGAGTTCGTCCGCCTCGCCGAGGACATCGCGCTGGACGAGAAGATACGCCTGAGGAAGGGCGTGTTCGTCGGTGTGGCCGGGCCGAACCTCGAGACGGCGGCCGAGTACCGCTTTCTGACGACCATCGGCGCGGACGTCGTCAGCATGTCGATGGTGGCCGAGAACATCGTGGCCATACACGGTGGCATGCGTGTCACGGGGCTCGCGGTGGTCACCGACCTGTGCCTGCCGGACGCCCTGAAGGCCGCGAGCCACGAGGAGATCCTCAAGATCGCCGCGGGCGCGGAGCCGAAGCTGACCCAGCTGGTCTTCCGCCTGATCAAGGAGATGTAGGACGCCCGAGGGCCGCGTCGACACACGGCGCGAGAGTGCCACGGCGCGCGGGCGCCGCAAGAGGAGCGCATGAGCTTCAGGGAACTACAGAAGAGCCAGTCTCTGCCGGACATCGAGAAGGAAGTCCTCGAATTCTGGGACAGCGACGACACCTTTCGCCGGAGCACGGACGAGCGTCCGGACGCGCCGAGGTTCGTCTTCTTCGAGGGTCCTCCCACCGCGAACGGCCATCCGGGAACGCATCACGTTCTCGCGCGCACCGTGAAGGACGCCATCTGCCGCTACAAGACGATGAGGGGCTTTCTCGTCGAGCGGAAGGCCGGGTGGGACACGCACGGGCTGCCGGTCGAGATCGACGTGGAGAAGCAGCTCAACCTCGAGAGCAAGGAAGACATCGAGAAGTACGGCGTCGCCGAGTTCACCGAGAAGTGCCTGCACAGCGTGTTCACGTACAAGGACGAGTGGGACCGGCTGACCCGCCGCATGGGCTACTGGCTCGACCTGTCCGACCCGTACGTCACGTGCACCAACGAGTACATCGAATCGGTGTGGCACATCCTCAAGACCATGTGGGACCGCGACCTCATCTACAAGGGCCACAAGATCCTGCCGTACTGCCCGCGCTGCGGGACGCCGCTCTCGAGCCACGAGGTCGCTCAGGGCTACAGGGACGCCGTCGACCCGTCGGTCTTCGTCAGAATGAAGCTCAAGGGAGACCCCGACACGTCCTTCCTCGTCTGGACGACGATGCCGTGGACGTTGATCTCCAACGTCGCGCTGGCCGTCGCGCCGACCGAGAGCTACGTCAAGGTGAAGTCGGGCGGCGAGAACCTCATACTGGCCGAGGCACTTCTGTCCGTGCTGGATGAGGAGCATGACGTCCTGGAGAAGTGCATGGGCCTCGACCTCATCGGCAGGGAGTACGAGCCGCTCTACACGTTCGTCGAGGTCGACAAGAAGGCCTGGTATGTGCTGGGCGGCGACTTCGTCACGCTCGAGGACGGCACGGGCATCGTCCACACGGCGCCGGCCTTCGGAGAGGACGACTACCGCGTGGGCGTCGAGCACGACCTGCCGTTCGTCCAGCCCGTTGACGACACGGGCAGCTTCACCGACGAGGTGAAGCCGTGGGCCGGGATGTTCATCAAGGACGCGGACCCGCTCATCACCGAGGACCTGGACAAGCGCGGTCTCCTCTACAAGAGCGCCACCGTCACGCACACGTATCCCTTCTGCTGGCGGTGCGATTCGCCGCTCGTCTACTACGCTCGGCACTCCTGGTACGTGCGGACCACGCAGTTCAAGGGTGAGATGATCGCGAACAACAGCAAGATCCACTGGCACCCGAAGGAGATCGGCGCCAACAGGCTCGGCGACTGGCTCGAGAACAACGTCGACTGGGCCGTCTCACGCGACCGGTACTGGGGCACGCCGCTCAACATATGGGTCTGCGAGGAGTGCGGACGGGAGGACTCCATCGGGAGCATCGCGGAGCTCCGCGAGCGTGGCGGGGACACGGTACCTTCCGACGTGGACCTCCACAGACCCTCTATCGACGAGGTGAAGCTCACGTGCGCCGAGTGCGGCGGCGTGATGACGCGCACGCCGGAGGTCATCGACTGCTGGTTCGACACCGGCAGCATGCCCTACGCGCAGTGGCACTGGCCATTCGAGAATGTGGCGCAGTTCGAAAAGAGCTTCCCGGCGGACTTCATCGCAGAGGGCGTCGACCAGACCAGGGGATGGTTCTACTCGCTGCTGGCGATCTCGACCATCATGTCCGGAACGTCATCTTTTAGACGCTGCGTCGTAAACGACATGGTCCTGGACGAGCACGGCAAGAAGATGAGCAAGTCGGTTGGCAACTCCGTCGACAGCTTCGAGATCATGGCGGAACAGGGCGCCGACGCGCTCCGCTGGTATCTGATGTCGACAAGCCCGCCGTGGGTCCCGACCAGGTTCGACGTGAGCGGCGTGAAGGAAGTGGCGAGCAAGGTGCTCGACACGCTCAGGAACACATACGGTTTCTTCTCGCTCTACGCGAACATAGACAACTACGACCCGGACGAGCATTTCGCGAAGCTCTCGGTTCGGCCGACCATCGACAAGTGGATAATCTCGCGCTGCCACTCGACGATCGCTGCCGTCACCACCGACATGGACGGATACGACATCACGAAGGCGGTAAGGAAGCTGCAGCACTTCGTCCTCGAGGACCTCTCCAACTGGTACGTGCGCCTGTCGCGCGCCAGATTCTGGAAGGGCGAGATGGACGAGGACAAGATGGCCGCGTACTCGACGCTCCGCGAGGTGCTGCTCGCGACGACGAAGGCGATGGCGCCGGTCGCGCCCTTCCTGTCCGAGGCCGTCTACGGGCGCGTGCGCGGCGGGGGAGACAACGATGCGCCTTCGAGCGTGCACCTGTGCGCGTTCCCGGAGATGGACCGATCGGCCATCGACAGCAGGCTCGAGACGTCGATGGAGATCGCGCGCTCGGTCGTGGTGCTGGGCCGCGCCGCACGAAACGTGTCGAACATCAAAGTCCGTCAGCCGCTGGCGAGGCTCCTCGTGTCCGGCGTTCCCGAGGCCGAGCGCGATGGGGTGATCGCTCTCAGGGAACTCATCCTGGCGGAACTGAACGTCAAGGAGATAGAATGGGCGGCCGCCGAGGAGCTTACGAGGCTCACGGCTTCGCCCATCTTCCCCGCGCTCGGGCCGAAGCACGGCAAGAACGTCAACCAGGTCGCCGAGGCCATCCGCGGCATGACGGCGGACGACGTGGCGAGACTGGTGGCGGGGGAGAGCGTCAGCGTCAGCGTCGGAGACGCCGCGGCGGTCGTGGAGCCGTCCGACGTGGAGATAGGCGCTGACGCGCGCGAGGGGTTCGCGGTGCAGAGCGACGGCGGGCTTACGGCCGCGCTCGACACCACACTCACGAACGAGCTCATGGACGAGGGTTTTGCCCGCGAGATGATCAACAAGATCCAGTTCATGCGCAAGGAGGCCGGCTTCGACGTGGTCGACAGGATCAACGTCACGTACGAGGCCGGCGACAGGTTGAAGGCCGCAATGGAAAGCTTCGCATCCCGCGTTGCCGCGGAGACACTTGCCGCGAGCATTACGGAGGGAGCGGGAGCGGGCGAGCTCGAGAGGGAATGGGACGTGAACGGCGAGTGGGCGAGGATTGCCGTCGAGCGAGTCGAACGTGGAAGCTCGGGGTAATCCCGGAGCTCGCATGTCGGAGGTGACAGTTGAACAAGAGGGATCTCAAGCACTACGGGGAGAGGCTGATCGAAGAGCGCCTGAAGCTCCTGAAGGAGCTCGGCTACTTCGAGGACAAGATCTTCAATGACTCGCAACGTGACGCGGCGGGCGATCTGTCCGCCTACTCGGTCCACATGGCCGACCAGGCCAGCGACGCGGAGGAACGAGAGAAGGCCTACCACATGGCCTCGTCCGAGGGCAGATTGCTCTACCATATCGACGAGGCCCTGGGCCGTCTCAAAGACGGCTCGTACGGCGTCTGCTGCGCCTGCGGGAAGAAGATCAAGAAGGCACGCCTCGAGGTAGTGCCTCACGCGCGTCTGTGCATCGAGTGCAAGAAGGCTGAGGAGAATGGGTCCCTCGGGCAATAACCGGGGAGCGCTGTCCCGGGCTCAGCTCTGGCTCTTCTCGACCGCCCTCGTCATCACCGCTTTGGATCAGGTGGTGAAGAGGGTGGTTGTCAATGCTATGGAGATGGGCCAGGCGATAGACGTTGTCGGCTCATTCGTTCGGCTGACGAGAACGTCCAACACGGGCGGCGCCTTCGGTCTGCTCCGCGGACGCGGCAACTGGTTCATCGTGGTCTCCTTCGTCGCCGCGCTGGCGATAGCGGCGCTCTCGAGACAGATCGCCAGGGGGCGGAGAGTCGAGCGGCTCGCCTTCGGCCTGATTCTGGGCGGGGCGGTGGGGAACCTGATCGACCGCATCCGCCTCGGAGCGGTCATCGACTTCATAGACATCGGTGGCAGCGGCTACAGGTGGCCGGCTTTCAACGTCGCCGACAGCGCGATTACCATCGGCGTGACCCTCCTGGCTGTCAGCCTCGTCTTCTTCGGCGGCGCGTGCGACGGCCGAAAACCCGAATCCGACGTGGGAGACGGTCAATGAGCAGGCACATCG
>DAOWER010000055.1 GCA_030638405.1 Candidatus Eiseniibacteriota bacterium
GACGGTGGACAACGACTACGTGAGCCTCCTCGGCACCGTCGACGGCTCCAACTACTACCACGTCGCCTCGTACTGGGGTGACTTCGAATCCTGCGACGGCTGGGGCAGCACGGGGCTTTACATCGGTTTCGACATCGGCCAGTTCGGATGGCAAACCTACTACGCCGGTATGCTGTTCATAATGCACACCACCGACAACGGCTGCGGTCCGGCAGGCGGCGGCGACGCCGGTGTCATGCTGGATGACCTCTGGATCTGTACTAACGGGGCTGACCCGTGGGAGGGTGAGCGTACGACCAACCTGTACGACGCCGAGAGATACCCGGGGTCGCCCAAGTCAGCTGGCGGTCTGTCACGTTCTCTCCGCAGGTAGCAGCGCGCGGCGGCGCGCAGCAGCAGCTGAGCGAATCAACCGCAACGAAGAGGCCCGGGAGCATCTGCTCCCGGGCCTTCTTTCGCCCATGAGTGCCAACTCGGGGGGCGGGGGGATTCCGTGAGGTGAGACGGCGCTACTCCAGCGTTATTCGGACGTGCTCGTCGTCGTCCTCGTCGTAGACATCGAGGATCTTGCCGTCGAAGTCGGCGTCCTGCGCCATCTCGAGGATCTTGTCCAGGTCGAGGTCGAAGTCGCCGTCCAAGATGCCGTCGAGGGGGCTGCCACTGAATGGCGCCACCGGCGGGACAGGTGGCACCGGGCCCTCCGCGTCCGCGAATGCCTCGGCGAACACGCCGTTGAGATTGAGTTCGACGTTCTCTCCGAACTTCTCGTGCAGCTTCCGCTCCACCTTGGCCCTTATCCTCTCGGCCCGGGCCTGCGCGCGCTCCGCCCGTGCCTGCGCCCTTTCCGTGGTCATGCGGACCCGATCACGCCGTCTGGCGTGGCGGTGCGGCGCGAACTTGAATCCGAACTTCAGGAGCGAGAGCGGCAGCTTGAGATTGACGGTCTGCTTGCCGTCCTTCTCGACCCGAACGTGGAGCCACTTCTTCTTCAGCTCCCTGTCGGTGGGGCGGGAGTCCGTCCTGTCCAGCGCGTCGAGGAGCTTCATCGCCTCGTCCGCGGTGATCTTCTTGTCCTCCAGCATCTTGAGGATGCGTGACTTCTCCTCGTTCATCATCGTCTCCCTGTCGAGTGTGTCTGTGGGGTAGCCGTTGTGGTGCGCGCCATGATGTGGGACGGGACCTGCGGCGCGGGCCAGCGTCTGCGGCGCGTGATGGACCGTGTGGCCGTGATGCTTCGCCATGTGACGCCTCAGGCGTGGCGGGATCTCGTCCGGCCAGATGTCGGGCGTCGGGCAGACCGCGCTGCTAAGCGGCCGCCTCATCCAGTTTCCGTACAAACTCGTCTGCATCTATCTCTCCTGACTCGAGCTTCGCGAGAAGCTCGTCCTTCATGCCTCGCGTGACCTCCGGCTTCGGGGGGGTGAAGCCGAGCGTTCTCACGATGTCGTCCAGCCGGCCCCTGACGGTGGGATAGGAGATGCCAAGCTCTCGCTCGACCTCTTTGATGTTCCCGCGGGACTTGAGGAAGATCTTAATGAGCTCCAGCTGTTCCCCGGTGAGGATGCAGAACGGGCAGGTCTCGAAGGAGCCCCTGACCGTCACCTGGCAGGTGGGGCACTCCAGCTCCTTGATGATCATGTCCCCACCGCAGACCGGGCACTGTCCTGGCTGCTTGTGGACCATTTCTCCCTCCTTACTAAAGATCTTTGAGGACTGGCTTCAACATTCTCAAGTCAACAGTTGACAATATTAAGTTCAACCTCATCAATGTCAAGGTCTATCTTAAGATTCTTAAGGGCCTGAGGGAGATTCTTGAGGTAGGTGCGCGTAACCGGCCTACTCGTCGTCTTTTCCGCTCTCCCAGGGCCTCCAGAGGTCCCGCAGGGTGCGGGTCTCCGGCAGGTCCGGCGACTTCTCGGGGTCGTCGGAGTACTTCCTGAGGAGTTCACGGTGGCCAGTCGTCAGGAGAACGGCCACTGCGCTCCCGTTGAGAAGGACGAGCCCGGCGCCGGTGATGACGCAGAGGACGCTCAGGGAGAGAGCCTGGAACGTGATGCCGATCGTGAAAGCGAGGTTGTCCAGCGTGAGGAGCGCTGACTTACGAAGGAGCTGGCGGAGGCTGGATTCGCCGCCGACCAGCAGGGGGTAGAGGTGGGCGTGCATGAGAAGAAGGAAGGCGGCGACCCAGACCATGGCGGCGGCCAGCACCATCCCGGGTATCGTCGCCCCACCCCGCAGGTGGCTGTAGAAGTCGACGTTGAGCCAGAGCATCAGGCCGCAGGCCAGGTCCACGATCCCCAGTTTGAGAGCGGGAAGGAAGCGCATGCGGAATCCGAGGAAGAAGTCGCGGAGCGAGGCGTCGTGACCACGGTCTATCTGCCGCGCGAGGTGGAAGAGCCCCGAAGTGGCAGCGGGCGCGGTCACTACCGGCAGACACAGCACGACCCAGAGGAGGTTGGCGAGAACCAAAAGGCCGATGTGATCGTAGGTGCTCCAGATGGCGCGCTTGAACGCGGGGCGCAGGAGGTCCGCAGCGCGGGTCCGTGGGTCCTGCGCAGGCGGGCGCCGCCTGCTGCCGCGCCGCCCGCCCGTGCCGGTTGTGTCGCCGTCAGTCAACTGGCAGCTCCGTGATGGCCTCCATTCTCAGGAGGTCGCTCATGCCGGAGTCCCCGAAGTCCAGGAGCTTCCACAGACCCAGCTTCGCGGCCGCGCTGCCCAGGAAGTGGTCCATGAAGGACGTGCCCTCCCGGTAGTAGACCACCTTCGCGTCCTCACGCGCGACGCCGGCCTGCTCGCAGGCGTAGTCGATCGCCGCCGACAGCCCGCCGCGCTCGTCGACCAGGCCGTTCTCGAGCGCCTGGCTGCCCATGTAGACCCGACCCTGGGCCAGCTCGTGAAGCCTCTCCTCGCTCATGCCCCTGGCCTCAGCCGCCTTCTCGACGAAGTCGTTGTAGAACCAGGTGATGACCTCGTCGGCCATCTCTCTCTCCTCGTCGGTGAGCTTTCGCATCAGCGAGAACTGATCCGCGTGCTCGCCGCTCTTGAAGGTCTCGTGTGTCGCGTCGATCTTGTCGTAGAGCTCGGCGATGACCGGCATCATGCCGACGACACCGATACTGCCTGTTACCGTCAGGGGCTCGACGAAGATCTTCTCGCCCTCGATGGCGATGTAGTAACCCCCCGAGGCCGCCATGTTGCCCATCGACACGATGAGTGGCTTCTCTTTGGCCACCTTGACGGTCTCGTACCAGATGATGTCCGAGGCGAGACCGCTGCCGCCGCCGCTGTTCACGCGCAGCACGACCGCATCGACGTCAGGGTCCTTGCGCGCGGACTTGAGCGCCTTGACCAGCGTCTCTGCGCCTATAGACTGCCCGCCGCGCAGCGGGTCGGTCCCGCCACGTCCCTCCTGGATGCCGCCGTACGCGCCGACCACGGCGATCACGGGCTTCTTGCCCCAGTCGTACTCCCTGTCTTTCCAGGAGGCCACGTTCACCGTCTCGATGCCCTCGCGCTCCTCGGGCACGTCGCCGCCCGCCAGTTCGAGCGCCACGGCCTTCGCGTCCTCGTAGGTGCCGATGTCGTCGACGAGCCCGGCCTCGACGGCCTTGTCGGGGATGAATATCCTGCCGTCGCACACACTCTCGGCTTCCGTCCGCGAGAGGCTGCGTCCCTCCATCACGGCCGCGATCAGCTCGTCGTAGATGGCGTCCTCGAGCTCCTGGACCTCTGCCCGCTGCTCATCGGTCAGGGGAGGGCCGCCCAGCGAGTGGAACGTGCTCTTGTACTTCCCGGCCGAGATGTAGTCCCACTCGATGCCGAGCTTCCTGGCCGTGCCGGCGTAGCGGTTGACCGTCACGTAGTTGCCCAGGCCCTCGATGCCGGTTGAGGGGTGCACCATGATCCTGTCGCACGCGGACGCGAGGAAGTACTCCGGCGTGCCCGCGCCGTACTCCAGGAAGGCCACGACCGCGACGCCGTGCTCGCTCTTCACGCGCACGACCTCGTCGCGTATCTCCTGCACGATCGCCGAGGGTCCGCCGAGGAACGTGCCGCCCAGCGGTTTGATGTTCAGGAGGATGCAGTCGACCGACTCGTCCGCGCCCGCCTTCTGGATGTCGCGGATGACAGCCTGCGCGCTCTTCCTGGGTTCACCAAGGAGGCTCCAGCCCGGCCGGAAATCGGAGAGCGGCCCCGCGACCTTGATCTCGGCGACCTTGCCGCCCGATCGGAGGACAGCCCTCTGCCTCTCGTCGTGCGTCGTGAAGCCGAAGCCCAGGATGTCGTCGGACGCGGACTCGAGGCTCCTGTAGGAGCCGCCGGCCCCTATGCGCCCCATGCTGAACCACACGCCGGCGCTGAACTCCTGCCCGCGCTCATCTCCGTCGGGATAGGACTGAAGCGAGCCGCGCAGGACCATTCCGTCCGACACCTCTGCCTCCACGCCCGCGGTGTAGACGGCGTCCGCAAGATCCTGGCTACGCTCGACGCTTGCGTCAGCCATGAGCGTCAGCCTGTTGCCCATCGGGCGCACGGCGAGTCCGGCGACATAAGTCGTTCTCGTCCCGCGCGCGGCGTCGCCGTCATCCGACGACCCGTCGCCCAGCACGTCGTGCTCAGAGAGATTACGCACGGCGGCGCCCACGGACAGGAAGTTCGCGGGGCGATATGTGGCGCCCAGGTCCCAGGTCCCGGTCTTCTTCCTCTCGCCGAACTGCGGCCGGAACCAGCGGTAGTCGAACCCGACGCTGAACGACCGCTGGTCGCCGAGCGCCAGGCCGGCGTAGTAGACGTCGACCGCGTTGCCGCTCGGGCGGAGCCCCGCCTCTGAGTCGTCGCCGGGTTTCCACATGTTCTGCCTGCTGTATCCCAGGCCGAGCGGTCCCATCTTCGCAGCCAGCGAGACGCCGAGCACGTCCTTGCCGGCCATCGACACGGACGCGTAGGTGTTGGAGCCACCGTAGATCCCGAGGCCCGCCGGGTTGATGAAGAGAGCGGTCGCGTCATCGTTCACGGCGACGGAACTCGCTCCCATCAACCAGGTATCAGTGAAGGCGTCGGCGCCGGCCGGGACCGCCGCCAGAACGACGATGGCCACCGCCACGCACGCTGCTGCCACAAGAAGCCCCTTCATACTCCAGTCTCCTTCCCGCCGCGCTGTCTGTCGCGCCGCCCGGACCGCTCTGGTCCCAGGCGCCGCACCCGCATTGTCAACATGTCCTGATTCCCCGGGCCGCGCGTGCCCGGGATTCCGCTTGCTTCGTCGCACCTCTTTGCCGCGCGCTCCCCCGAGAGGTGGGACGGGGGAGTCCGAAAGCGACTGAGATGGCGAAGGGTTCGCCGGTTCTCTGCCGCCCTGCCGCGTTGCTGCTTCGCTCTTGTAGAAAGCTCCCGCCGCGTTGCTGCCTCGCTCTTGAAGGAAGCGCGCCCACCGTGCTGTATCACCCGCACGACAGCGCGAGCCGTCCTGGACGTCAGTGCGTCAGCAGCAGGCTCAGATACGTCTTGATGTCGGCCTCTTCCTCCAGCGCCCTGGCGACGTCGAGCCGAATCCACCCGGCCCACGGCGCGTCGACCCGGAAGCCGATCCCCGCGTCGTGCTTGTGCCCGCCGGAATCGTCCGACTCCGGTGTGGACGTCCTGTAGCTGACCTGGCCGCTCTCGAGGAAGTATATCATCTCCAGCGGCTGGGTCACCCGCACCTTGTACTCGGCGCGACCGAAGAGGATGTCCTTGCCGCTGAACTCATTGTAGTCGTATCCACGGAGACTGCCGCGGCCACCGAGGCGGAAGAGCTTGTGGGAGGGGAAGTCCGTCCCGTCGCTGACGCCCCACACGCCCGAGATCGCCAGCGTCTGCGTGGACGTCATCGGAAAGAGCTTCATGGCCTCGACGACGTTCTTCCTGAACTTGTAGTCACCG
Organism: Candidatus Eiseniibacteriota bacterium; assembly: GCA_030638405.1. GTDB lineage: Bacteria > Joyebacterota > Joyebacteria > Joyebacterales > Joyebacteraceae > JALGZG01. The sequence goes on from DAOWER010000055.1 coordinate 5,923, forward strand.
CCGGAGCCCCTGCCGGCGTGTTCCGCGATGCCGCGCGCCCACCAGCCCGTCGTCATGTCCCTGTCGCGGGAATCGTACTCGGCCGACAAGACGTAGCTCAACATCCTGCCCTCGAACTCGCGCGCGCCCTCGAGTACGCCGACCATGAGCGGCGGGTTCTCGCGCCAGTCCTCCTTCCCCTGGAAGATGCTCCACACGCTCTGCTGCTCCGAGAGGGAGTTCAGCCTGTCCGACCGATACTCGCCCCTCAGCGTCAGCTGCGCTGTCGCCTTGTGCTGCACGAAGACCGTCACGCCGTCCTGGCGGAAGTAGTCGCGGTCGTCGATCCTCGCCCAGAGCGCGTGCATGTTGTTGTCGAAATCCGATATGCTCTCCGCGTCCTCCAGGTTCCAGGCGCTCCTGTCGTAGAGGCTGACACCGAACGAGAAGCTGTCCTGGCTGTGGATGGGCTGCTCGATGTCGAGCTTGTAGTAGGAGCGGCCGTGCGCGGACGGCCAGCCGAACATCGCCTTGAACCTCGGGTGAAGCCGGGATTCCGAGCGGTACCGCGCCCCCATGTACGCCAGAAGCCCGTCCACCCGGTTGTAGTAGAACTCACCGGTCGGGCTGAAATAGCTGTCTTCCCAAACCTCGAACTCGGTGAGGTCGCCGGCGGACAGCTCGATGAACGCGTTGTCCTCGTCCGCGAACGCGGCGGTTGGGAAGGTCGGGGCCGCGAGACCCAGGACAAGCAACGCAAGAAGTGTCTTCCTCCACGCGGGCATGGTCGTCCTCCGTGATGTGGTCAAGCATGGCCGGTGTCAATGGACCGCGGTCGAGCCGAGCCGGTGTCAGCAGACCGCGGTCGAGCCGAATCAACGTGAGCGGACCGCGGACACGCCGAACTCGCGCCGCCGTGGCACGGTCACGCACAGTCGGCAGTGCCGACTCTCGTGATGTGTGACCCTGCGACCCTGGGGGGAGTTTCGCTAGTCGCGATTCACGATAGTATCAGTGAAGGTATCGCGCGTGCAACGGCGAAGATAGAGCGACTCGACCTCCGGGAACCTCTGGAAGACGCTTCCCGCGAGCCGCTCGGTCAGGTCGTCGAGCTGCGAATCGCCCGGGTTCACCTCACTGCCGAAGACGTACTCGAGATAGAGGCCCGGGCCGTCGCCGGCGAGTCCGACGATCCTGTAGGGATTCATCTCAAACGGCGGAGCCTCCGCGTGCTGGGTGGGCTCGCTCGCGCGGTCATCGGTGACCGGGACGACGTCGGTCAGTCGCTCCTCGATCTCGAGGTCGACCACGCGCCGCGTCAGATCGGTGTAGCGGATAGTATCCAGCCCGAGCGAGGAGCAGAATGCCGCGGGGCCGTCGTTCCAGACATTGCCGCCGGCCGTGTGATAGAGCGCGACGCGGTCGTCGTTCAGGCCGAGCAGAAACGCCGGGGCGCTGTCGGCGACGTAGGGCGTGTGCCGCATCTCGCCTTCCCATCCCGAGGGCATCAGCCAGATCCTGTAGAACGAGTAGTAGTGGAAGCCGCTGGGATGGAAGAAGCGAGTGCCCGTGTCCTCGACCATGACGTAGAGGCCGGTCTCCGGACCCGTCCAACCGATGGGTACCTGTCCGACGCCGGATTCGATGACCACCCACGACTGGGGGAGGACGATCTCGATCTCGCTGACCAGGTCCTGGAGCTCGAGTTCCAGGCTCTCGATGGCCGGCGATTCCGTCGCCGCGGCGCACGTGGAGACGATGGCCGCGGCCACCGCTGCTGTGATGAGTGTTCTGAGCTTGTCCATTGCACTTCCTGCTGGAGGCTCAACCGAGCGCTCCGGGGCGCCATCCGGTCACCGTCGCCGTGTCCCGTCGCTCGGGACGCACAATTGCCCGCAGCCAGCGGCGATGTCGCTGCCGCGGCTCACTCTCCTCACGACCGTTGGGCAACGCCTCCTCACGCGCGAGAAGAACTGCTCGACGGTTCGATCGGCAGGGGATGTGAAAACTGAGTCCGTGGTTTCATTATAGCAGATGAGATTGACCTTGCATAGGAGCCTTCGTGCGATTTCCGCGAGCCCGTCGGCCATTTCGGGCGAATCGTTGATATCTCGCAGAAGCACGTATTCGAGGGTTGCCCGGCGCCCCGTGCGCTCCGAGTAGTGCTCGATCGCGTCGAGGAGCTGAGTCAGCGAGTAGCGGTCCGCGATTGGCATCAGCGTGGCGCGCA
>DAOWER010000072.1 GCA_030638405.1 Candidatus Eiseniibacteriota bacterium
AGGATGATCGTATGCGTGTGAAGTGGGTAGCTCTGATCGGGATGTTGATCGTTGCCCTGCCTGTGCTGGCGGGCGCCGATATCATCCCCATATCGGACGTCAATGAGAACGGCGAGCCCCAGAACCCCGGGGACCCTGCGCCCCCTGCGCTCCAGGACAGCGTGGTAACGGTGCAGGGCGTGGCGATGGTCGCGACCGGGGTGCTGGGAGACTCCACCAACATCTACATCCAAGACGCGACAGGCGGCGTGAACGTGTGGCAGATCGGGATGGCCTCGCCGGTCATCGCTCTGGGCGACAGCGTCCGGGTCACGGGCAGGGTCGACCACGCAACGAGCAGCGGCCGCACCGCTCTCTGGATCACGACCGCGTTTCCCTCGACGAGAATGGTCGTCGTGAACAGCGGCAACGAGATCCCGGCGCCTCTCGAGCTGACCCCGCGGCAGATCTCGGAGTCGGGGGAGGACCTCGAGGGCATCTACGCCGTCGTCAGGGGCGTTTCGCTCGCGGGCAGCTACGGTTGGGGGAACTGCGGGACTCCGCCGGAGGACAGCTACACGCAGGTCGCCGACGGCGACACGAGCTGCTGGCTCTGGTTCGACGGGGATACGGACCTCTGTGGCTCGCCGGAGCCTCTCGAGACCTTCGATGTGTATGGCTTTGTGATTCCGGACATCAGCGACGCGCCCAGACAGGGCCACGGGATCCTCCCCAGGAGCAGGGACGACGTGCTGTCGTCCGGCCCGGGGAGCGGGTTTGCCACCGTCGAGCCGGACCGCGTGTACACGGGCGACACGCTCGACATATTCATCGAATTCGAGGCGGACGGCGGCGAGCTGACCCACGTGTCTATCGGAGTGCCGAGTGACTGGGTTTTCTCGGGCCAGATGGCCGATGTGCTCCTCGACGGCCCCGGATTCGCGACGGCGCTGGCTGTCTCCACGCCCGACTTCGTCGTGCTGACGGGGTGCGAGCTGACCCGGGGAAGCCCCGGCACGGTGACACTGGTGGGAACGACCGCACCTGTCTCGGCGGGCATTTATCCGTTCGAGGTCAAGACCGCGGACGAGGGCGGCGACCTCGCCGACGTTCAGACACAACCTGAGGTCGGAGTGGGGGCGCTTGCCGACGCCGGAACCGTGCTCATCAATGAGATCTACGCCCACTCCGGCGGCTACGACCTCATCGACCGCTCCGAGTTCATTGAGCTCTACAACCCCGGCGCGGACGCTGTCGATCTGACAGGCTGGGTGCTGACCGATGTCGATGACTCCGGCGTGTGCAGCGGGTCCAACCTCTGGGAGTTTCCCGAGGGGACCACGCTCGAGGCCGGTGACTACGTCGTGATCGCCAAGGACGCCGAATTCAGCTACGGTCAGGGTTTCTACTGGGTGTTCTACGCGTGGCCGGACTTCGAGCTGGTCGACCCCTACCGGACGGATCCCGACTCACCGAACGACGTCGAGCCCATGATCCTGGCAAGCCCCTATGACGGCAACCCGACGGTGAAGCAGGAGATCCGTCTCATCGGCGGCGCCGACGGCAACGGCACGCTCGTTGCGGGCACGCCGTCTTATGAGGCGGTCTTTCTCTACACCGACCAGACCATGGCCTATCTTGTCGATGCGGTCGAGTACCGCGACCCCGTGTTCCTGGACGAGGACCCCTGCGCGGGCGCCCCTGGACTGGGAGGGACCGACGACGCCTGGACCCCGGGTCCACCACCCTGGCACACGTCGCTCGGGAGGAAGAGGAACGGAGACATCCCGGTAGACACGGGCGTCAGCCGTGACGACTTCTTCCTGGTCGCGCCGACGCCGGGCGAGCAGAACCCGGCCTTGGACGAATCGGACCCGACGGTTGACTCGGCTTCGGGCGCCAGCCACAACCTGGCGCTAGTGAAGTTCAGCAAGCCGATGGACCCCGATGATGCGGAGAACCGCTCGAACTACCTCGTGGGAGACGGTGTCGTAGTGCTCGAGGCCACGCTGTCGCGTGACGGACGAACCGTGCTGCTCCAGACGACGGACAGGACTCCAGGCGAGTCGTACTCGATCGACATAGACGGGGTCAGTGATCTTGCGGGCAACGACGTGGAGAGCTTCTCCGGGACGATCCAGATCGGCGCGACCACCATTCCTATCACCGATGTGCAGGAGTACGACGAGAACGGCCTCAGCATAAGAGCCGGCGAGACGGTGAGGGCCGTCGGCTTAACGACGGTCCCACCGGGCGTCTTCCAGCCAGAGTACACCAGCATGTATATCCAGGAGCCGGACGGCTACGGAGTGAACGCCTTCGCGTTCGGGCTGATGCCGGAGCCGGCGCGCGAGGGCGACCTCGTCGCGGCCACCGGTGAGATCGTCGACTACATCAGCAGCACCGGCGCCGGAGCGACGACGGAGATCGAGGCAAGCTCGATCACGGTTCTCGCCCGCGGGTTCGACCCGCTTCCGCCGACCGTGATGTCGACCGGTGACGTCGGCCAAGAGGACAACGAGGGTCTGTTCGTGCAGACGTCCGGGGTCGTCGTGAGCGTCGAGGGCTTCGCCATCTATATCGACGACGGCTCGGGGTCCATTCAGATCTACCAGAACTTCAACGATCTGGATTTCAGCGTGTTCGCGGTCGGCGACAACGTGAGGATGACGGGCGCCGTTCTGCAGTACGACCAGACCATGCCCTACCTCTCAGGCTACGAGCTGTCGCCCCGTTACGACTCTGACATGGAGATCCTCGAGGCCCACTACTCGGGTAGCGCTGACATCGAGATCTCGGCCCGCGTGCTCGATATGAGCTCCGATGAGGCCATCGAGATCACCTACAACGCACCCAAGGCGAGCCACGTCACAGTGCGCATATTCGACCTCAAGGGAAGAGAGGTGGCGACGGTCTACGACGGCATCTGCCTGGGTCCGCAGCGGGCCACGTGGGACGCCAGGGACAACAAGGGGAAGAAGGTGCCGATGGGCGCCTATCTGTGCCACGTTCTGGCGAGAGACAGAGGAGAGGGCAACGGAAGCAACGCGGCGGTGCCGATAGTCGTCGGCACCAGACTCGACTAACGGAAACGGACGATAAACGTCGATGACACGAATGGACTTAGCACCGAAGGAGGTACATGTGAAAGGGGCAAGAACGATCATCGCCGTCGCGGCGATGGCAGTCCTGCTCGTACCGTGCGCGGCCCACGCGGAGGGCGTGTTCGACAACCTCATTCTGTCACCCCGCGCGCGCGCCATGGGCGGAGCGTTCGTCGCGGTCTCGGACGACGAAACTGCCATATTCACGAATCCCGCGGGCCTCGCCGATCAGACCTCGGTCGGCGTCTACGGGAGCTACGTGGACCTGTTCGGCTATCCGTACTTCGACCTCGGCTCCCTCTCGGCGGTGATGCCGACGAGCTACGGGACCGTGGGGTTCGGTGCCAGAATACTCAAGGTCGAGCACAACGAGGTCGACCTCGAGAAAGAGTACACGATCTCACTCGGCCAGGGCTTCACTCTGATGAAGGACGTCCACTCTTCACTCGCGTTCGGCTATGCCGCGAATCTCTACGGACTGTCGTTCGAAGCCCCGAGCGTCTCGGGCGAAGATCTGGGCTCGGCCAACGCCGTCGGATTCGACGTGGGCGTGCTCGGCACACTGCGCGGCCGGACCCGATTCGGATTCTTCATGAAGAACATCAACAACCCGAAGATGGGCGAGACCGACACCGAGGACCTGCCGCAGTGGTTCACGGCGGGCGTGGCGTACAGCCCCTACGGTGGCGTCACGACATCACTCGAGGTGCAGAAGCAGGACGACGAGGACGTCAGGGCCTGCTTCGGCGTCGAGTCCGAAGTGACCGATTACCTCAAGGTGCGCGCGGGCCTGCAGAACAACCCGAACAGGGTTTCGGCCGGCTTCGGCGCCAACTGGCAGGCGATCCGCGTCGACTACAGCTACACCTCTCACGCCACTCTACCCGGCAGTCATCACTTCGGGCTGGGCGTGGCGTTCTAGGTCGGTCCGGACGGACCGCGGAACCGGGCGAGTCCGGTTCCCCGCAGAGTGAACCAGGGGAGGCACGATGAAACGACTGAAGACCATGGGGTTCCTCGCGATCCTGGTCGGCCTGTTCCTGACCTCGATCGCCCCATGTGTTCGGGCCGAGGAGCCGCTGGACCTGAACCGCGCGACGCTCGAGGAGATCATGAAGCTCCCGATCTCGGAAGAAGCCGCGCGGGCGATCTGGGAGCGCAAGGAATTCAGGTCCTACTTCACCAGCGTATACGAGCTGCGAGAGCTGCCTGAGATAGGACAGAAGGAGCTCAACCTGCTCAAGCCGCTGGTGAAGATCGCTCCGGTCCCGATTGAGGACGAGGAGCTCCAGAGGGTCAACGAGATCTACTACAGGATCCGCAACTGGGAGGCCGAGGAAGGGGCCAGCGAGGCGCTGGTGGATCACTGGATCGATCTGGCGAAGGATCCGTTCAACATCAACGAGGCGAGCTACTGGCAGATCGCGAACCTGCAAACGATCTCGCCCCCGGACGCGGCTGCCATCTACCGCTTCACCAGGCGGAATCGGATCGAGCGGCGGTCGGCGCTGCGCAACGTTCCGGGGCTGACCTACTGGGGCTACTACAACGCGCGGAACTTCGTACGCTACCAGGAGGTCGATGAGTCCGACGCGCTCAGGGGCAGCTACCAGTTCCGGGCGTTCGACATACCCTCGTTCTTCGACGTCAACGAGTGCCTGCAGGAGGACAGGAACCCCGCGGGCGGCGCGTACGATTCGTGGTGGGATCGCTTGGACCTCGATCACGCGGACCCGATCTACCAGCACAAGCTGCGGCTCAGATGGGGTCAGGACGTTCGGGCGGGCGCGCTGGCCTACAGTGGCTTCGGCACCGACGGGCAATTCGACGCGGTCAAGTATCACGTCACGGTCGAGAACAAGGACGCCGGTCCCGTTCACTTCGACAACGTCATCGTCGGGAACTACGCCGTCGCGTTCGGCCAGGGCCTCGTGATGCAGAACACCGACTTCTACAAGCCGCGCAACTCCGGCTACGGCTGGGACAAGCGCTACATCGGCATCCTCGGCGACGTGTCCCAGACTCAGGAGTTCCAGCTTCACGGAGTCGCCACGGAGTTCGACGTCGGGCGCGTCAGAAGCATCCTGTTCTACTCCGACGACTGGAAGGACGCCGTCCTGAATCCTGACGGCACCGCCAACCAGTACATCATCATGACGCCGCGGATCGACAACGACGACCTTGCGGCGGGAGGAATGCGCCCGATGCGCGACGTCCTTCACGAACGGACCATGGGCGGGAACGTCAAGTACGTCTTCGGTCCGGGGATGTGGGTCGGTGTCTCCGGCTACGAAGCCAGGTACAACAAGTTCTTCAGGTCGTCCTACGATCCCGACGGAACCAGCAACGTCAGCTGGATCATCCCGGACGAGGACGAGGACCACATCGTCAACGCGGACAGCGAGTACTTCGGCTCATACACGAGCCCCGGGAAGTTCCGGCGAGTGTACGGCACTGAGTTCCAGTGGGTCCAGGACAACTACTCGGTCGGGGGCGAGTACGCCGGGCTCGATTCGGACGGCGATCTCATGAAGTTCGGGGGCGACCCCAAGGCTCTCGTGGTCAACGGCTACGCGTCCTACAGCAACCTGAGCGTGCTCGCGCTCTACCGCGACTACGACGTCGGGTTCGAAAACCCGTACAGCCGCGGGTTCTCGGAGTACAAGCGCTACAAGGGGACGATCCTCGAGGACCAGTACTACCTTGAGGACCCCATATACGGCCTGTTGTACTACAACTCTTTCATGCCGCAGGCCGAACGCGGGCTCTACCTGAATTCCAGATACAGGTTCTCGCACCGTCTCACTCCCTCGATCGAGTACGACACGTGGGAGCGGAAGGCCGACGGGGCGGACTACTCGAGGGTCGTGCTCAAGCTGCGATTCCAGCCCATCTACAACATCGTGATGAACCTGAGGCACAAGTGGCAGGGCAGACTGGGCTCGAACTGGGTAACGCCACAGAGCTACGACCAGGTCGAGACGAGGGTGAGGCTCGAGTACCGGCTGTCGAAGTACGACGAGGTGGAGTTCCTGTTCTCGCGGTCGTGGATCAAATGGCCGCCGAGGCCCCGCCTCTCCGACAACGTCGACGCGGACGGTGGCCATCCGAATATCGGCTCCGCGGCCGTCCCGTCGTACGCCGTCGGGGCGCAGGTGACCCACAACGTCAACGACTGGCTCAAGCTGGTGGGCGCGATTACGTACTACGACGGCTTCCTCTGGATGTTCGAGGACGGCAGCTTCCAGATCATGGACGGGCAGGCGGTGAGGTACTGGATATCGATCTCAGATCGCATATCCGACCACCTC
>DAOWER010000089.1 GCA_030638405.1 Candidatus Eiseniibacteriota bacterium
GAAGGCGCGCGAGAGCGGGCGACCCGTCTCCTTCTTCTCGTTGATGCCCGGCGCGTCCGTGGCGCGCAGTGTCACCGTGAGCGAGCGAGCGTAGTCTTCTGTTTCGGCCCCCTCCGGTGTGGGGGAGAAGAGCACGTGCACCACCCGGAGGTCTCTCATGATTGCCGGCTCAGAAACCTCGACGAGCTTCGCGGCATCGAGACCCGGAACGTCGCTGAGTTCGGTCTCGATCCGGCCCGCATCGGGCACCCGCACGAAGACTGATCTGGCCCCGCGGCTCGACCGTTCGGTCGCCTCGAACCGGAGCGCGATGCTGTCATCCTGTTCCGAGAGGACCTCGACGCTCGGACGGTCCGAGCGGAGCGCCGCGGCCGGCTTCGGGGCAACGGGGGCGCTTGTGGCCCGCGCGTGCGCCGACAGGAGGACCGACGCGCTTATGGCGGCGGCAACGCAGGTCAGAAGAACGACGGCTCGCAGATGTCTCGGCGGAGTGACAACTCTCACGGTAAGGTCCTTTCGTGGCCGGTGTGCCCAACTGGCTCGCAAGCATACATACAATCCATTATATCACAATTTCTAGTATTCGTCAACCGGTAGTCAGAGCGGGAGAGCCTGCCGCCGCCGCTCACGCCATTGGGCACGCGAGACGGGAGGAACGCTTGTCCCTCCCGCCTGCACCGGGTCTTCTCTGTCATGCCGTCGCCCGCTGCTATGCCCCTTCCTGCACGAGTCCCACCTGGAAGCACCGGGACTCGGCCGTGGCCACCTCGGTCCCGTCCGGTCGAGCCGCCCTCGCGGAAAGCCTGAAGACCTTGCCTCGTTTCTCGACCAGGTTGGCGGTGACATCGATCCTCTCGCCGACGCGCACCGGTTCTCTGAACCGGACGGACAGCTCCGCCGTCAGGGCCAGGTAGCCCATCCTGTTCAGGAGCGTGACCATCGTCTCGTCCAGCACGGTGCTGACCAGCCCGCCGTGAACCACGTCCGAATAGCCCTGGAACTTCTCCGGGAAGGTCACCGACGTGCGGACCTCGTCGCCGACGGACTCGAACTTCAACTGGAGTCCGTCGGGGTTGTCCTTGCCGCAGGCGAAGCACATGCGATCGTCTTCGAACCCCGAGGGTATCATCTCGTCTCCGGGAGGTTCACTGGCCGTCCGACGCTTCCGGGTCCTCGAGAGGCGCCGCCGGGTTCTCGATCACGGACCTGGCCTCTTCCAGCCGGTCCGCGGGCACCATCACCCTGACCGCCCCCAGCCCGTCGACTGTGACCGCGAAGAGCCTCTGCGCGGCCTCCATCTTGAGCTCGGCGGGGATGCCCGCCGCCTCGAGCGCTGACCTGATGGTGTGTGCCTCCATCTCACCGTTGGCCGTGAAGACCACCTCGAGCGCCGCATTCTGCTCCGGCACAGCGGATTCGTGTTCCATGTGACTCCTGACCTGCCGGGGGCGTCCAGCTTCCGACGCTGCCGGTTCTGAACCCCGCCGGCCCCGATGCCGCGAGTGATGCTGTTGGTGATTCCGTGAGTGATGCCGCTTATGATGTTGCGAGTATAGGAGAGTGCCGCTCCGTCCGCGAGGGAAACCGTGCGCGGCGGGGAAGGGAAGCCGCTCGCCGGGTACGGGGGAGCACCGGATGAGAGGCCGGCCGCGTGGACGCTTCACAGAACGGACGGGCGGGAACCTCTCCCGCCCGTCGCACACAGTACATCGCTCTGTTCCCGCGGCTACCTGTCGTACAGCGCCTTGATGTGGCCCCAGGACGCATCCTCGACCGGCGTAGTCCCGACGAACCAGTCGTAGATCTTCTCGATGATGCCGTCGAACACCTCCGGGGAGGCGCCCGCGAGTTCGATCCCGGACCACACGGTCTTGAAGATGTCCGTCTCGTTGCAGATGACCACGCCGTCCTGGGCCGCGTCGATGTAGTAGAAGCCGTACCGGGCCGTCGGCGTCGGGTCGGCGCAGTCGGGGAAGAACGGGTTGCTTATGAACACGTTGGCCGAATCAAGGGTCGCGCTCTCTCCCTCGAAGATGCCTCCGTCGGAGCCTGAGATGTCGGCCGTGTTCAGTCCCCAGAGCACGTCCTGATAACAGTGGTCGAGGCCGAGATAGTCGAACGGGAATCCGGTGCACGTTCCCATCGTCGGGTGCGCCCCGTACATGTAGTCCTGCCCCACAATGAGCAGGTTCCCTCCCGAGTCGAGGTAGTCCGCGAGGATCGTCTCGTCCGCCGGGTCGATGTTCTGGGGAGCGGACCACCAGTTCTCCCCGGTGAGGACGACGACGATGGAATAGTTGTCGGCCGAGAGGTCCGGAGGGAAGTTGATCGTTCCGCCCGACACCTCGACCGCACACGTCGCGATGGGTGACGCTCCCGCGGCGCTGAAGGCCGCGTAGTAGATGGGAGTCGGGTCGGAGAAACCGGGGTTGGCGTCCGTGTCCAGGCAGATGAGAACCTCGGCCTCGATTAGCAGGGTCTCGTCGAACTGGAACTCCGGCCAGTCGGCGTCAGGCCCGCCCAGCCTGGAGTCCGTCGCGAACGCCGGAACAGCCAGTGCCGCAGCAATCACAAACGCTAGCAGTCTCGTCATGTTCTGCCTCCAGCTTCGGGACTTGCGCGTCAAGCGACCCGCCGTCTCTCCCGCAGCCACCGCACACCAGAACGTGGGAGTATAGCATAGCTTCACGAGGCAGTCAAGCAACGTCGGCTTGAGAGGCGCACGATCGAGTTGACGGTGGTTCCGTCAACTCGACAGACGCGCGGACGCATGATAGCATCTGCGCACTTGCCGAGCACGGGATGCACGGACTGACGCTCACTGTCTTCGGGGAGGACACGCCTGACCCCCTTCCGATCCAGACGGCTGCGGTTCCCCTGTTTTCTTGCCCTGACGACGTTCGGGGCGTCGTTCGCGGCGTACGCGACCACGGCGGCGCGCTCGCTCTACTGGGGTGACTCCGCCGAGCTCGTTGCCGTGGCCGCAACACTCGGCGTCGCACATCCCCCCGGGTATCCGCTCTATACGCTGCTTGGCGCCGTGGCCGTTCGTCTGCCGTTCGGGACTCCGTTCCTGCGTATGTCGCTCCTGTCGGCCCTGTTCGCTTCGGGGGCCGCCGCCGCCGCGGCACTGGTCGTGTGGGTGGGGACGGGCCCCTCGGAGTCGAGGTCCGACCCGCGCCTGCTTCAGCGCGTCGCCGGCTCGCTGCTGGCGGGATTCGTCCTGGCTTTCGGTCCGACCTTCTGGTCGCAGGCGGTCGTGCCGGAGGTCTACTCGCTCTCGGCTTTTCTGGTGCTGTCCTCCGTCCTTCTGTTCACCATCTGGTCCCGGAACCGCGCGAACCGCGGAACAGAGGCGTCGGCCGGCAGCTCGGGGCTTCCCCGTTGTCTGGTCGGGAACGGCCCCATCAGCCTGCTTGGCCTGACCCTCGGCCTGGCGCTGGCGCACCACCTGACCGCCGCGCTGCTCCTGCCGCCGCTCGCGCTGGCGCTCCTCTGGCGCCGTCCGTCGGTTCGATCGGCCCTGTCGGCCGTGGGGCTCATCATGGTCGGGCTGTCGCTCTACGCCTACCTTCCTCTGCGAGCCGCGCACGACCCTGCGATCCTCTGGGCGCCGATCAGGACGTTCGGGGAGCTTCTCGAGCACATCACGGGGGCACAGTACGTACCGAGGCTGTTCACGGCGCCCCTGATAGAGGTCGCGCACAAGATGAGGGTGTTCGCGCAGGGCGTGCCCCGCGAGGTCACGTGGGCCGCGCTGTTTCTGGCGGCGCCCGGGTTCGTCGCGCTCTACCGGAGGACACGGATCGTCGCGCTCGTTCTGATCGGCTGGAGCCTTCTCGTCCTCGGGCACGCGGCCGTCTACAAGATCCCCGACATCGGTAACTACTACATCCCGCTCTACGCGGTGCTCGCCGTTGCGGGTGGATTCGGTCTGGTCGCCGTGACCTCGTGGAAGTGGTGGGGTCGCGCGGCTCCCGTCGCCGGCTGGCTCGCGGTGGCGGCCGTCGCGGCCGTGACGGTGCCGCACGTGCGAGACAACTGGTCGGAGAACAACCTGAGGCTGTGGAATGACGGGCGGCTCTACGTCGAGCGGATGCTGAACTCCGTTGCGCCGGGCGGAGTGGTGGTGACGATGACCGACAGGGTTCTCTTCCCGCTGTGGTACGAGCGCCACGTGGAACGAGGCCGCGACGACTTCGCGGTGATCGGTGTCCGGGAGCACGCCCCGCACCTCGAGCGCTGGTACCCCGGCGTGCGCTTTCCGACGGAGTGGGAGCTCTGTTCTCGCTTCGAGGGCTCGCCGGTCGGCCCGCCGGCCCACGCTCGCGACTCGGTGCCCGTCGGCAACTACCTTCCGCTCTTCGTCTCGATGAACGCGGGGAGGCGCCCCATCTATGCGGACCCCGACCTCGGGCGCCGCCTCTTCCTCGATCGCGCCATCCCCCGAGGGATGCTCATCGAGATAGGGACGGGCCCCGCCGGCTCGCCACGGGAGAAAGCGCGGCTCGAACACGACCGCTTCTGGGAGTCTGTCTTCGACGAGCTGGCGGCGGACACGACGCTCGACGTCCGGACCGCGGAGGTCTACGCGAAGACGCTCGCGGAGCACGGCATGCTTATGATGGAGAGTGGAGACATCGCCTCGGCGATCGACGCGCTCGAGCGCGCGTGCGCACTGGCGCCGGGTGTCGCGTTGTGCCACAACGACCTCGGCGTGGCCTACGACAGAAGCGGCCGATTCGATGAGGGCCTCGCTCAGTTCGAAGCCGCCCTCGCGCTCGCACCGGGCCTCGCGGCTCCTCACCATAACATCGCGAGGTCCGCCGAACGCAGTGGCGACATCGAGCGCGCGAGGTGGGAATTCGAGACGGCCGTCGAGCTGGACCCTCACAACGCTTCCTACAGGATCGACCTTGCGGCGCTTCTGGAGAGGGCCTCGGAGTTCGAGAGTGCGGAAGCGACGTTCCAGGAGGCCGCGAATCTGTCCGACGGTGACTGGGGCGTCAGCCTGGCCTACGGTGATTTCCTTTCCAGGAGGAAAAGATACCCTGAGGCCGTGGCGGTGTACCAGCGCGCCGAGGAGCTCAGACCGGACTCGGTCGGTGCGCTCCGGGGTCTGGGTCGATGCTACTGGGCTCTCGATGACAGGGAGCAGGCGCTCCAGGTGATGAGGCGGCTGGTGGAGCTGCAGCCGCACAACCCAGCGGCCAAGTACGACCTCGCGTTGATGCTGTACCGTTCCGGGCGGGGGCGCGACGCGGCCGCCTTGCTCGACGACGTCTTTCGGATACTCCCGAACATGTGGCAGGCGAGGGCGCTCAAGGCAGGCATACTGGGCGAGATGGGCCGATACTGGGAGGCGCGCAACCTCTTCGAGAAGGCCGTCGAACTCGGCGCCTCCGGCGACGTCTTCTGGCAGACGTGGATCGCGATGGAGACCGCCATGGGCGACGAGGGACAGGAAGTCGCGGTTCGGGAACGGGCGCGCACGTCGAGCCGCTCGCGAGATGATGATGAATCAGAGGCTGTTGCAGAGTGACGGCTTCTCATGTAGTATCACGCGTAGTCACGGCATGCGTGATGTGCCGGGGTGTCGGCGGCCGGTTCCGAGGCAGAACCTGCGGCGTAACGGAAGAGCGGGGCATGAACACCGACGAACGCGCGGCCCGGAGCAAGCCCGCCGGCGCACGAAGGCACGAACGCTTTACGAGCAGGGAGATAGCTCTCCTTGGTCTGATGGCGGCCCTGTGGGGTGTGATAGAGATCACCGTCGGCGGGATGATCAAGACGTGGCACATCCCGTTCGGTGGCTCGTTCCTTTCGACGTTCGGTGTCGTCATACTGCTTACGGCGCGCGGCAGCGTGCCGCGGAGGTGGTCGTCGATCCTGATCGGTGTCGTCGCGGCCGGACTGCGTCTCGCGTCCGGGTTCGGCGGCGCCGTCTTCGCGGCTCTCGGCATAGTCGCCGAGTCGCTCATCGTCGAGCTCGTGCTGAGTCTCTGGCCGAGTTCGAGGCTCCGGGCGCGCCTCCTTGCCGGCGTCCTGGCAGTGACGTGGGCTCTGGTCCACCCGTTCGTGGTGCAGGGTTACATCGCCGGCCTGGGTCCGGCCGAGGTCTACTCGTTCACTGTTGGTCTGATCGCGGGGCAGGAGTCCCTCAGTTCGGGGCAGGCCATGCTGGTGTTCCTTTCTCTGGTGCTGGTTCACGCGGGCCTGGGGGTGTGTGCCGTGCTCTTCGTTGACAGGATCATACTCGCTCCCTACACGCGGGCGCACCGGTCCGTCGAGGCCCGCGGCGGTGGTGACGACGCCGGAGGGTCGTCGAGCGGGGGAGGGAATGCCGCGCTTCTGGTCGTCCTCGTGGCCGCGCTTCTGCTGGGAGCCTCCGTCCCGGGCGCGCAGGCTCAGCAGTCCGAGTCGTCGCGTGTCGCCGCGGGCGTGGGTCCCGCTGGAATGTACTGGTTGCTTCCCGAGCTCACGGTCGTCGGCTCGAGACTCTTCGGGCCCTACTCGGTATTCGAGCTGGAGGCGGAGGATGTCCATCAGACCGGCGCCGACAACCTGTCAGATGCCCTCAGCCTCGTGCCGGGAATGGTCGTCAGGACGAACTCGCGCGGCGAGACGAAGCTCTCGACGCGTGGGCTCGCCGAGCGCGAGATGGTCGTTCTGGTGGACGGAGTGCCCATCTCGGATCCGTACACCGGGTCCGTCAACTCGGCGATGATCTTAAGCGGCGCCATCGGAAGGGTCAGCGTCACGAAGGGCCCGGCTGCGAGCGTCTACGGGGCGAACGCGCTCGGCGGCATCATCGAGGTGACGACCGCCGGGAGCGAACGGACGGGTCTGGGCTATCTTCTGTCCGCGGGCAGCGACGGCCGGTATTCCGGCTTCGTCTCCGGCGGAGGCAGCGTGGGGCCGGTCCACCTGACCGGCGGGCTGGCCGCGAATGGGGGAAGCGAGTTCGGGCTGCCTGGATCGTACACGGCGGAGCGGTGGGAGGACGGCGGGACGCGGGACTACTCGGCCCGCGAGGACGTCTTCGCCTGGGGTCGCGCCTCGTGGAGACTGGCCCGGACGGTAGACGCCTCCATAGCGGTGCAGATGGCGGACGGAAGGCGGGACGTCCCCGCGTCGACCAGCGCCGACCGACCGCGGTTCTGGCGGTTCCCGTACTGGCGGGAGACACGCACCATCGGGTCCGTAGGATGGAAGCCGAGCGACGCGCTGCTCATCGAGAGCAAGGCCTTCTACGGCACCAATGACAACCAGCTCGCCGCCTACTCCGACTTCGAACGCACCGATCGGCGCTGGCTGTCGAGCGTGTCGAATCGGGTCTACGGCGGCTACGTCTACTCGGAACTGGACGCGTTCTCGAGACAGCGGCTCTCGGCGGGTCTGAACGTCAAGCGTGATGTCGCATCACTGCAGCCGGACGTCGGTGAGGAGTGGCGGGACCACGAGGCCACGACCGTGTCCATCTTCGGCCAGGATGTGATCGCTCTGGGACGTGACGATCTGGTGGCCGTGGCCGTTAACACGGATGCCATGGTCGGCGAGGGAGTCTCGCTGGTCAGAGTCAATCCGCAGGCTTCGTGGAGCCGGCGGCTGCCCGCAGATTTCACGCTACGCGTCCTCGGCGGGATGAAGACGCGCTTCCCGACGTTGAAGGAGTGGTTCAGCCCCGAGATCGGCAATCCCGACCTCCGGCCCGAAGTGAGCACGTCGGTCGAGGCCGAGATCGCCAAGAGGATTTCCGGCACCTCCAGGCTCTCGCTCGTTGTGTACGAGCAGTGGGTGAAGGACATGATCGTGTCGGCAGGCAGTGGAGATCCCTGCCGGAACGTCGGGTCGGTGAC
>DAOWER010000141.1 GCA_030638405.1 Candidatus Eiseniibacteriota bacterium
GAGCGTGAAGATAGAGGCCAATCGTATACTGCCGGTTCAGGGCGACGGCGACCTGATAGGGGAGACGCCCGTCGAGGTGACCGTGCTGCCCGACGCGGTAAGGGTGGTCGTTCCCGCGGGTTGACCGGCCATCCAGAACGTGCTAGTGAACTTGGGAAGCCCGCGCTGATCAGGCGCGCCCCGCCGACCACGGAGTCCGCGATTGACCGAACCCAGCAACCGCCCCACCGGGACACCGGACACTCGGAAGCGCCTGCCCCGCAACGTCTGGGTCGTGACGGCCACGAGCTTCCTCATGGACATCTCTTCCGAGATGATCCTGAACCTCCTGCCGCTCTTCCTGTTCAACGTGCTCGGAGTCAGGACCGCGGCCATCGGCGCGATCGAGGGGGTCGCTGAATCCACCGCGAGCCTGCTCAAGATGTTCTCGGGGTGGCTCTCAGACAGGCTCGGCACGCGCAAGAAGCTCGCCGTCCTGGGTTACGCCGTCTCGACGGTCGTCAAGCCGCTTCTCTATCTGGTCACCACGTGGGGAGGTGTGCTCGCCGTACGGTTCGGAGACCGCGTGGGGAAGGGCATCCGCACCGCTCCACGCGATGCGCTCGTGGCCGACAGCGTCGACGAGCGCCAGCGTGGCCTCGCGTTCGGCCTGCACCGCGCCGGTGACACGGCCGGGGCGGTCGTCGGAATCGGGATCGCGCTCCTCATTCTACGCGCGACTCAGAGCGGCTCCGTCGAACTCAGTCGAACGTCCTTCCAGCTGGTCGTCCTTGCGAGCATGGTCCCGGCCATCCTCGCGGTGCTCGTGCTCGCGCTGGGCGCGAGGGAGACGAAGATCGCGGGCGCTCGGGCCAAACCCCCGAAGCTGACACTCGCCGGGTTCGACGGTCGGTTTCGGTTCTTCCTGGTGATCATCGTCCTCTTCACGCTGGGCAACTCGTCGGACGCCTTCCTGATACTGCGAGCGCAGAACGCCGGACTCACGGTCACCGGAGTCCTCGGGATGATGCTGACGTTCAACCTGGTCTACGCCTTGGTCTCGAGTCCCGCCGGAGCTCTGTCCGACAGGTTCGGCCGACGCAGGTTCCTCGTCGGAGGGTGGCTGCTCTACGCTGTCGTGTACCTCGGATTCGCGAAGGCCACGGCGGGGTGGCACACATGGGTTCTCATGGCGGTGTACGGGGTGTACTACGGAATGACTCACGGCGTCGCGAAGGCGTTCGTGGCCGACCTCGTGCCCGCGGAGCGGCGGGGCACCGCATACGGCGTCTACAGCGCGGCCGTCGGTGTGACCGCGCTCCCGGCGAGCATCATCGCGGGTGTGCTGTGGCAGGGTGTCGGAGGGTGGCAGGGGTTCGGGCCCGGCGCGCCGTTCCTCGTCGGCTCCATCCTGGCGCTTGTCGCGGCGGTCCTGCTTGCGTCGATGCGCGGCCGTCCTACCGAGCCGACCCGAGGCTGACGTACTCTACACCTTCTTGCGGGCCTCGACGATCTCCTCGGCGAGGGCATAAGGGACGGCCTCGTAGTGTTCGAACTGCATCGTGAACTCACCGCGGCCGCTCGTCGCGTTCCGAAGCTCGGAGGAGTAGCCGAACATCTCCGCGAGTGGGACGCGAGCGCGGGTGATGCTGGCCTTGCCACGCGACTCCATGTCGATGATCTGTCCGCGTTTGCTACAGAGGCTCCCCGTGATGGCGCCGGTGTGGTCCTCGGGCGCGGTGACCTCGACGCTCATCACCGGCTCGAGCAGCTGGAGTCCCGCCTTCTTGCACGCGTCGCGGAAGCCCTGCCTCGCGCACGTCCTGAACGCCATCTCCGACGAGTCGACATCGTGTGACGAACCGTCCAACAGCACCACGAAGACGTCCACCATCGGGAAGCCGGCATACGGGCCCTTGGCCATGGCGTCCACCACGCCGCGCTCGACGGCCGGGATGTACTCTTTGGGAATCCTCCCGCCCGTCACACGGTCCTCGAAATGGAGACCGGAGCCCGGCTCGGCCGGTCTGACCTCCATCTTGACGTGTGCGTACTGGCCGTGGCCGCCGGTCTGCTTGACGAGCTTATGCACGTGCTCGACCGACCCGACGACCGTCTCGCGGTAAGCCACCTGCGGGTTGCCCACCTGTGTGCTCACGTTGAACTCCCGCTTGAGCCTGTCGACGATTATCTCGAGATGGAGTTCTCCCATACCGGAGATGATGACGTCGCCGGTTTCCTCGTTCGCCGCGACTGTGAAGGTCGGGTCCTCCTCGGCCAGTCTGATGAGCGCCTTGGACAGGTTGTCCCGGTCTATCCTGCTCTCTGGCGTGACCGCGAGGCCGATGACCGGGGTCGGGAACTCGATCGACTCAAGGACTATCGGGTGCTTCTCGGTGCAGATGGTGTCGCCCGTGCGAGTGTCCCCGAGACCAACGGCGGCGCCAACCTCGCCGGCGTGCAGCGTCTCCACGACCTGTCTGTTGTCCGCGTGCATCACGAAGAGCCGCCCCACTCGCTGGCGCTTGTCGCGTGTCGAGTTGTAGACGACCTCGCCGGACTTGAGTACCCCGGAGTAGACGCGGACGTAGGTGAGCTTCCCCATGTGCTTGTCCGCCTGGATCTTGAACGCGAGCGCGGCGAGAGGGGAGTCGTCATTCGGCTGTCGGAGGATCTCGGCGTTGCTCTCCTTCTGCGCGCCGATGATGGGC
>DAOWER010000229.1 GCA_030638405.1 Candidatus Eiseniibacteriota bacterium
ACGACCTCTGGAGTCACTCAGACGACGTCATCGAGGCCGCGCTCGCCCGTGAGATGCCGCTCCTGCAGGACATGGGCGTCAACTCGATTCGGCAGTACGTCGGCATCCCTCCCCGATGGGTCCAGTACATCTACGAGAACTACGGCATCACGACGATGCTCAACCACCTGGTCGGGCGCTACGGCTACACGCTCGAGGGCACGTGGATCCCGTCGGTCGACTACTCCGACCCGGCGTTCCGGGAGGCGGTCACTGCAGAGATAGTCGCTGAGGTCGAGAAGTACAAGGACACGCCCGGCGTGCTCATGTGGCTTCTGGGCAACGAGAACAACTACGGGCTCCACTGGAGCTCGTTCGAGATCGAGGCTCTGCCCGAGGGTGAGCGTGACGAGGCCCGCGCCCGCTTCCTCTACACGCTCTATGCCGAGATCACGGACCAGATCAAGCGCGCCGATCCTGAGAAGCTGGTCGCCATCTCGAACGGCGACCTCCAGTACATAGACATCATCGCCGAGGAGTGCGACAACCTCGACATCCTGGGCACGAACGTCTACCGCGGCGTCTCTGCGCGCGACCTCTTCGCGGTGGTGGACGAGAAACTGGGCATCCCCATGGTCTTCACAGAGTTTGGCGCCGACGCCTACAACGCCAAGGAGATGCGCGAAGACCAGCTGATGCAGGCCAAGTACCACATCGGCCAGTGGCAGGAGATCTACGAGCAGTCCTACGGCAAGGGGCGGGTGGGGAATGCCATCGGCGGCTACATCTTCCAGTGGAGCGACGGCTGGTGGAAGTTCGGACAGGAGAGCCGCCTCGACATCCACGACACCAACGCCTCGTGGCCCAACGGCGGCTACAGCGAGGACTTCGAGCCCGGCCAGAACAACATGAACGAGGAATGGTGGGGCATCACGGCGAAGGGACCGCCCGACCACCGCAGCCTCTACGAGGTCTACCCGCGCGCCGCCTACTACGCATTGAGGCAGGCGTTCAGGCTCGACCCGTATGCTCCCGAGACAGATCTTGAGGCCATTCGTGAGCACTTCGGGATGATACGTCCTGCCAGCGCGGCGCTCGAGGCCAAGGGTGACCGAGCGGCGCTGCTGGGAGACCCGCGCGACAAGGTGCATCTCTCGGGGCTGAGGATGGAGTTTGAAACGTACAACACGGGTGGGGAGCAGGTGGAGACGCCGAAGATCATCGACACTCCAATCGACAGCTACCGCCCTTCCCTCACTGGATTCGATCACATGCAATCGTTCTACATCGACGTTGAGGCGAGACCGGTGGAGAGCGTGACGGGCCGGCTCTCGGTCAACATCCTCGGCAATGTCCCTGAGAACCCCATCGACGAGAGCTTCTACGAGAATCGAGGCCGGCCCTGGGCCTTCGAGACCACCGACGGTTCTCCGGACACCGTACTCATCGAGGACATCGAGAGGGTCAAGATCTATCAGGCCTCGCTGTCGTGGGACGACAAGTGGTTCATGATGGACGGGTTCTATCGAACGGGCCACCTGCACTGGGGATTCGAGGGCGACTTCTTCGGCCTCTACCGCGATGCCTACTACGGCGAGAACGTAGACATCTACAATGGCATGGCGCCGATGGGTTTCGAGATCGCGGGCAAGCGGCAGCTCGAGGGGCTCAAAGTTGCGCTCGGGCCGGAACTGTGGTGGGGCGCCAACCCGGCGGTGATCTTCAAGTACAACAGGAAGTTCGGGGGATTCGACGCCACGGCAATCTACCAAGAAGATATCACTCAGGAGGTTACGGCCGAACGCGGTGGCGACTTCCCCGTGCGGGAGACGCGGAAGGCCACGGTGCAGCTTGCGACCAATCGCGGTCCCTGGGGTTTCGAGTTCGGCGGCATCTGGTCAGGCGGCCCGCGCGTTGGAGATAGCTTTGTGCTGGTAGATGAGGTCGCGGGCGAGACGGTTCTGATGGAAGACGAGGTGCTGGCTTCCGACACGTTCGGGGCGAAGGGGAAGGTCACGTGGGAGAAGGGCCGCTGGCACTGGTACGCGCAGGGCGCCCGCATGGGGCTTGTTGCCGACGCCGGACCGACAGAGACCATCACGTTCACAGACTGGGAGCTCAAGGACTCGGGTTCAGGCAACCAAACGAACTTCACGACGGGCCTCGCCGTCAACGTGGGGAACCTCCAGATAGGCCCGAACTTCCTGTGGCAGGAACCGATCATCGGACCGGTGCCAGTGGAGTTCAACGAGGCCGGCCAGAAGAAGTGGGACTCGCGCAACATCAGGGACGACGTATTCGCGGTGCGCGGCAACAGAGAGACCATCGGTGGTGAACTGCTGCTTACGTACGATCCCACACCGGCTACCTGGTTCTGGGCGTGGGACAACGACGTACGCGAGAACGCTCCATTGGCCGCAAGCCTCGGCTTCGTCTACCGACACCTGCCCACGACGCAGGACGCGAGCCTCTTTTTCGCAGAGGACGGCGTGACGGTCTACTCGTTCGCCGCGGCCCCCCCGGCTGAAGATCTCTGGGAACTGAACGCGCGCGTAGTCTCGAAGCTCGACACCGACTCGCGCCTGGTCGCGAACGCGTACTTCGGCAGGGTACAGCCGAACGGGTACGTCCCGCACGCGCCGGACGAGGATCCGCTCGAGGTGGACCCGACGCTCAACCGCACAATCGAGCGGTTCGGTGCCAGCGCCCGGCTGACCCGCGGTCCCATAGCGCTCGAAACCTCCGCGAAGGTCAACGACTGGGGGCCCTACGACTACCATCACGACCACAACCTGACCTACCCCTTGCAGCTCATGGGAGACGTGTCCTACTCGCTGGGCTCGCCCCGCTGGTTCGGTTTCGCGCAGACGCGCTTCGGCGTCCGTACGACGTGGCGCTCGCTGGATGAGCACTCGCCGCGCTATGCTCCCGACGGCAGCGGAGACAACGGCAACGAGTGGGAGATCAGGACGTACGTCCACATGGCGCTCTAGTGTTGCTCGGTAGAGGCGTCAGCGC
>DAOWER010000077.1 GCA_030638405.1 Candidatus Eiseniibacteriota bacterium
ATATCGCGCGCGACGATCTCGGTCGTATTCCGCTTGTTCCCCTGCTTGTCCTCCCACTCGCGCGTCTGAAGCCTGCCCTCGATGTAGACCTGAGAGCCCTTCCGGAGGTACTGTCCGCAGATCGCCGCGAGCCTGCTCCACGCCACGATGCGGTGCCACTCGGTGCGTTCCTGCTTGGTGCCGTCCTTGTCAGTCCAGCTCTCGTTCGTCGCCAGTGTGAAGCTCGCTACCGAGGTTCCGCCGGGTGTCGACCGCAGCTCGGGGTCTCCGCCCAGATTGCCTATCAGGATGACCTTATTTACGCCTCTTCCAGCCATTGAGATATCCTCTCTCGGGGTCCTTAAGTCCGTGCAACAGGCGCGCTCGTCTGGAGAGCGCCCTGTCCGAAGGGGACTTCCGGCTGCTGCTCGGGGACTCCCCTCCCGGACGCTGCGTTCCCCACCACCTCCTCCCATCGTCCCCGCCCGGGAACACGCTCAAGGCTACCACCGCTCCATCGCGGCGGCAAGCGAATCGTGATGGATCTCCACGTCGGGCCGCCGCGCTCCGCCACGCCGCGGCCCGGTCGGTGGATCTGTGGGGTGGAAGACGGGGCTCGAACCCGCGACAACTGGAACCACAATCCAGGGCTCTACCAACTGAGCTACTTCCACCGTGTTCTGGTACGCCTGGCTGGATTTGAACCAGCGACCTACGGATTAGAAGTCCGTTGCTCTATCCAAACTGAGCTACAGGCGCGCCCTGGTCGGGGCGAGAGGATTTGAACCTCCGACTTCCTGCTCCCAAAGCAGGCGCGCTAACCGGGCTGCGCCACGCCCCGTGAGGCTGCTAGTCAAACCACTATGATATCCAGCATCCATGGGGAAGTCAAGCGCGGGGTACCGCGTCGCCCGAGGCTTGAGGAGAACGCAGACCGCGCGGTGTCTGGACTCGCCGCCCCTCCGCAGAAGGCCTGCGCGGCAGCGCAAGGGTAACCGTGGTTCCACGCCCCTCTTTGCTTTCGATTCCGATTTGACCTCCGTGTCTCTCGACAACCTGCTTCGCCATCGAGAGCCCGAGGCCCGTGCCTTCTCGCTCGACCGCGCGCGCGTTCGAAGCACGATAGAACTCGTCGAATACCGCGGGCAACTCCGACGCTGGTATCCCAATTCCGGAGTCGCTGACTTCGACGAGCACGGCGTCCTCCGTCCCCTCAACGGTCACTCGAACGCGGCTGCCGTCAGGCGAGTATTTGACGGCATTGGCTATCAGATTGGCGATGGTCTCTTCGATGTAGACTCGCGCACCCACGATGTCGGTCGGCCCGTCCGCAACGCGCAGATCCACGGCGATTGACTTGGCCTGCGCCCGCGCCTCCACGTAGGAGACGGCGTCTTTCGCTGCGTCCCCCACTGAGAATCGCTCCGCCGCTATCTCCTCAGACAACCTCATCCTGGTAAGTTCAAGGAGCGCCTTGACGAAGCGCGCCAGCACTTCCGTGCGGCGTCCAGCGCGCCTGATCAGATTCAGCTGCCCGGGTCGCACTGGTCCGGTGACACCCTCCAGCACCGGCTCGAGACAGCTGCTTATGGCCGATAGGTGACCCTTGATGTCGTGCGTCACTCGGAGCACGTACTCGCTCTTTATGCAGTCCTGTTCAATCAGGAGCTTGTTGGCCTCATCGAGTTTCTCGTCCCTCTCTCTCAGCTCGGCCGCAATCGATGAGGCCAGATAGACCGACGTGTAGAGCGTGGTCGCGAGCACGAACACGATGCCCACCACGAAGAGCGGATCGGCGTGTCGCCCGCTTGAGACGGGACCATCTACGCAGTAGTGATGAAGCACGCCGTAGTACTCGAGGCTCGCGACGGCGGCAAACACACACGTGGCCAGAAGGGCCTGCAGGAAGGCGGCCCGGCGGGACAGCAGGATGCTCGCTATGATCATGTGGAAGACGAAATAGAGCAGGAAGGGATTGTCCACGCCGCCGGAGAAGTGAATGAGCGCTCCGAGCACCAGTAGATCGATGGAGATCTGTGCGTTCGCCGCTCCCGCAATCTGCCTGTCGGTGGCGGGAGAGTCGCGCCGTGCCGCACGGCGCAGGTACAGCAGGAAGAGAGAATTGTACCCAGCGAGGAGCGCGGATATGCCGTACAACGGAAGCACGGCAACGCCGACGTGCAGAACGCGCGAGGCGGTCAGAGTGACGACCGCGACCGCAACGGCCGCGATCCACCTGATGCGTACGAGCCAGTGGACTCGCCTGACAAGACTGTCGCTCACGGCGGGATTCATGTCACGGGCTTCGTAGAAGCTCTTCCACTTTCGCGATGAGCTCGCCCGGTTTTAGTGGCTTCTCAACGTAATCGTCGACCGGGAGCCAGGTCTCGTTGCCGGCTTCCTTCTCGAAGCCCACACCCGTCTTGTCCTTGATTGCCGTCAGCATGAGAATGGGGATGTTCGCGGTCTCCTCAGCCGCCCGCAGCTTGCGAGCGACTGCGAAGCCCTCGTCACCGGTCTCCATCATCACGTCCAGAATGACCAGCGCGGGCCTGCTCCGCTCGACCGCCTTGAGTCCCTCCGCTCCGCTTGCGGCAGTAGACACGTCGTATCCGCGGCTCTCAAGAACGACCTTCATCGCCTCGACGATGTCTGGGTCATCATCGACAATGAGAATCATCGTAGGTTCAGCCATCTCGCGAACCTCCTTCCGTCGCCCCACTACTCGCGGTCGGACGGCGCGCCCGCGGGCTCGCGGGACTCTCCCTCGATCCCGGACCCACGGGGCGCGCCGTGCCACCGCTGCCACCGATCCCAGAACAGGACCGGACGCTAGAACATAGTCCTGATGTTCAGGAAGATGTCGTTCGCCTTCTCGTCGCCCGCGCGGCCGTCGGTCATGTCGAACCGACCGTAAAGACCTATCCGGATGTTCTCCCGCGGGAAGAACGAGATCGAGGGCGTCACGTACGTGACCTCGAGATCCGAGACGTCGTCGGAGGTGACGTTGTCGTACTGCAAGCAGTAATGCATGAGACCTGCGGGCGTCTCCTGCATGTAGCCGCCCACGACGGAGATACCACTGTACTCGATCTCGAGCCAGTTGTCCTCGTCAGTATGCAGCGCCCAGTTCTCGTCCTTGCCCATGAGATAGGCGGCCATAACCTCGAAGTCGCCCGCCCTGACCTCCGTCTCGAACGACATGCGCGTGTAGTCGTTGTACGAAGGGCCGAACTCACTCCGCGCCTTTGTGAGCTCGTGTCCAGTGTCGGTGCCCTTGTAGTACCACGCGGACACGGCGCTGCCCTCGATGGGAAGCCCCATCTCCTCCGTGGCCTCGAGCCGCAGGCCGCCCCAGTAGTGAATCTTGTCGTTCAGGTCGCGGCCGATGTTAGAGGTGGCGCCGTTATCGCCGGGGCTCACTCCGCCCCAGACCAGCACCGGTCCCTGATAGCCGTAGTACTGAATGCCTGGCCTGGAGCCGCTCGCGTTGAGAGCAGCCTCGTCAAGGTCGTCGCTGGTCGCACCTCCCGAAGACTTGATTCCGAAGACATCGCCCTTGACCGGACCCATGATCCTCAATCTGTTCGGATACGCGCCGTAGTCCCTCGCAGGGACGTTGCCGACAATCACGTTGGCCAGGCTCGAGTCGAAGATGTTGTGGAACCCAAACTTGTACCAGCTGTAGTGGTACTTCTCGTCGGTGAATTCCATCTCGATGAAGATAGACTTGTTCTTGGCGATGCTCCCCGCCACGAAGAGCTGGACCCAGCCGGTGCTGCCGAAACTCAGCTGGTCCTTCACCTCGTTGTCCACGCCCTCGTCAGCGGACACCTCCTCGATGGCGTTCGTCCTGTACTGAAGCGCGTTGATGTTCAGCCGGACTCCGAGCAGGTTCCCGATCTTGTCGATGAACGTGATGTCGTTCAGTGCCGTCTTGCCTGTCTCGTCGCCGTCCGGCACCATGTTGTCCGGGTCCTGGTACCCGTTCCTCATGAACCTCTGGCCGTAGTAGTTCAGCCTCGGGAACGCCGAGTGACACGTCTGACACGACAGCTTGTACTTCCGCGACCACTGCGCGGTCGCCGAAGCCGGAGCGACGAACGCCGCCGTCAGCAGCGCGACCAGCACCAGAATCATGATTCCTCGCACAGCCTTCATCCTACCCCCTTGCTGAGCTTACACCTTGCCCACTGCTCCCTCTTCGATGTGGTCAGTGACACCCCCTTTCATCATTCGGGCGCGCATCGAGTTGTCTCGACAGCCAGATGCTCAGCCACCGTGCACGCGAATACACGAACACGGCCACAGACGCAGCAAAATGCGACGTCGGTGGCACCAACGCTCACGCGTGCTTCAAACTGTTTCGCTTGGCCGGGGCGAGAGGATGCGACCCTCTGACTTCCTGCAGTCGGGCAGGCATGTTCGCGCGTACTACCGACGCCCCGCAGTAGATGAATACGGGACCACCTTAGAACCGTGGCGCCCGTTCGTCAAGTGCTCTTCCACGATGCGGTGTGGTCATCGGAATCAGGACTCCAGACGCCGCTCCTTCACCCAGCTGTACAGTACGGGCGTCACGAAGACAGACAGGAGCACGACGAGCATGCCGCCGAACGACGGGATCGCCATCGGCACCATGACGTCCGACCCCCTCCCTGTCGAGGTCAGGACGGGAAGGAGCGCCAGGATGGTCGTCGCGCTGGTCATGAGGCACGGGCGGATGCGGCGGGAGGCGCCCTCAATGACCGCCTTCCGGACGTCGCTGTTACATGATAGCTCTCGGGATGAGCACGCCTGGTCCAGGTATGTCGCCTGCACGACGCCGTCGTCAGACGCGATACCGAACAGAGCAAGGAAGCCGACCCACACGGCGACCGACAGATTGACCGGGTGGATCTGGAACAGGTCCCGCATGCTCGCCCCCATGACCGCGAAGTCCAGGAACCAGGGCTTCCCGTACAGCCACAACAGGATGAAACCGCCCGCCCACGCCACGGCGATGCCGGAGAAGACGATGAGGGTCGTCGCAACTGACTTGAACTGCAGGTAGAGGATCATGAAGATGATGAGAAGGGCGAGCGGGAGCACCACCGCGAGCTTCTTCTGCGCGCGCACCTGGTTCTCGTAGCTGCCCGCGAACCTGTAG
>DAOWER010000104.1 GCA_030638405.1 Candidatus Eiseniibacteriota bacterium
CCTGACTTGTGGTATAATGGGCCAGAATTCTCTAGGTCGGCCGCGTGCAGTTTCTGGGTGGTCGACACGTGTCTACGTGTACTCTCCGCGCAGAGTTGTGGTCAGGAGGGAAGTCATGAGGGTTGGTCCATGGATCGCAGCGGCGTTGGTGCTTGTTGCCGTGTCTTCACCGGCCAGCACCTACTTCTTCGAGGAGAATCACGGGCAGGTCGGTTTCATCGTGCCGATGATGACCGACTCCCACGTTGACGTCTCCTTCAAGCTCGCCCAGATGAGCATCGACGATGTCGATGTCGACGGTACGATTTTCCAGCAGATCTCGATTCCCGGTGTCATGCTGCCCAATGACGAGGGCGCGCCCAACCTGCCGGGCTTCGGGCGGTTCATCGCCGTGCCGAACGGCGCCGTCCCGAGACTTGAGATCGTCTCCGTGGAGAGCCAGACGTTTCACGGCATAGACGTCCTGCCGGCTCCCGACATCCCTCTCGAGACCGACGACTCGCCGCCAGAGTACGTCGCGGACGAAGCCATCTACTCTGTGGACGCCTACTTCCCCGAGAGCCCTGTTAGCCTCTCAGGACTCGCGAGCCTGCGCGGCGTCGATGCTGTAGTGCTCGGCATAACGCCGTTCCAGTACAACCCGGTGACGCGAGAGCTCATCGCCTACACCGACATAGAGATTCGCGTGACCTTCGAGGGCGGGAACGGGACCTTCGGCGAGGACAGACTGAGGAACCGGTACTGGGAACCCGTGCTGGCCGCGAACCTCGTGAACTACGGGTCGCTTCCGGAGCCTCAGTTGCGCGCTCCCGACACGCGGGACACGGACTACGAGTACGTCGTCATCTGTCCGGACGACCCGGTCTACACCGCTTGGGCGGACAGCATCGCGCAGTTCCGTCTGGACCAGGGCATCGACGCCGGCGTCGTGACGCTCACCGAGACTGGCGCGACCGCCAGCGCGATCGAGACCTGGATCAACAACGCGTACGCGGGACCCACTCCTCCGGTCGCCATACTCCTCCTTGCTGACTACGTTCCCAGCGGCCAGACGACGGGGATCACGTCGCCCATCTACAACGGGTACTGCGTATCGGACAACATCTACGGCGACATCGACGGCGACCACCTGCCGGAGATCGCCATGGCCAGGATGACGGCGAATCCCTCGAACATCGAAACCCTCGTCCGAAAGGCCATCGACTACGAGCGGAATCCTCCGACGAACCCCGACTTTTACGACAATCCCATCATGGCCTGCGGCTGGCAGACGCCGCGGTGGTTCACGATCTGCACCGAGATCGTCTACGGGTACTTCGCGAACGTTCACGGGAAAGAGCCGGTCAGAGAGTACGCCGTCGTCCAGGGCTACACACCCCAGGACTACTGGTCGTCGAACCCGAACACCTACATGCTGATCAACTACTTCGGTCCCGGGGGTTTGGGCTACATCCCGGCGACCGCGGAGCACCTGACCGACTGGGGCGGCAACGCCA
This sequence comes from Candidatus Eiseniibacteriota bacterium, assembly GCA_030638405.1. Lineage (GTDB taxonomy): Bacteria > Joyebacterota > Joyebacteria > Joyebacterales > Joyebacteraceae > JALGZG01. The sequence goes on from DAOWER010000104.1 coordinate 1,497, forward strand.
CGCGGCTGAACGCGGACATCAACAGGGGTGCATTCATCCTGCAGCACCGCGACCACGGCAACACGACCTTGTGGGGAGAGCCCTATTACCACATCAGCCACTTCGCGGGTCTCAGCAACGATGACCTGACGTTCGTGTTCTCCATCAACTGCCTGACGGGCATGTACGACTGGTCGAGCACTTGCTTCACCGAGGCGTTCCATTGGATGGAGCACGGTGCGCTCGGCCTCATCGCGGCGTCCGAGACCAGCTACTCGTTTGTGAACGACGTGTTCGTATTCGGCCTATACGACGAGATGTGGCCGGACTTCGACCCGGGCTATCCCGCCGCGGGGCGCTTTAACGAGCCTGTCGGTGAGATGAGGCCCGCGTTCGGCAACGCGTCCGGCAAGCACTACCTCGCGGCCTCCAACTGGCCCTACAACCCGGGCGACAAGCAAGTGACGTACAACCTGTTCCACATGCACGGGGACGCGTTCACGCGTCTCTACTCCGAGGTTCCTCAGCCGCTCACGGTCGCTCACCAGGGCGTGCTTCCGATCGGAGCAGCGACGTTCAACATCACGGCCGACGCGGGTGCCATCGTGGCGCTCACAATCGACGGTGAGATCGTCGGTGTGGCGGAAGCGACCGGTGCACCCATGGACATGGCAGTGACCCCGCCGACGGCGCCCGGCGTGGCGA
>DAOWER010000280.1 GCA_030638405.1 Candidatus Eiseniibacteriota bacterium
TCCCGCCTTGAGACGGACGTTCAGATGTGGTAGCAGAAGTGGTGCTGGGTCTGGCTCCGCGCGCGGGCCGGCGCAACGAACGCAGCAGGGGACCGGAGCCCGGGAGCTGTGACGAGAGGAGGGCGGAATGAGGACCCTGTTTCTTGCAGTGCTTGCGGCGGCCCTTCTGGCCGTCCCGTTCATCTGCCGGGCATGCACCGGCTTCGCCGTCTACTCAGAGAGAGCCCTCTATGGGATGAACTTCGACTACGACGCCAGCGTTCCGGTGAGGCTCCTTGTAGACGAATCAGGAGGAACGAGGGCCTTCCATCTGGCCTTCGTGAGGGGACTCAGGAGGATACCGAGGACAGCAGGCATGAACGAGCACGGGCTCTTCGTATCGAACCAGGAGCTGCATCCCATGGTGCCCGACGCGCCGGGGCCCGGTCCAGGGGAGCAGTGCCCTTGGGAGCTGTACGCACAGGCGCTCTCGGAGTTCGCGACCGTCTCCGATGTCGAGGGACACCTCGCGACCCACCGCATGGTCAGTTGCCCTGGGATCACGCTCCACCTCCTGTTCGCCGACCCCTCCGGACGCGCCATGATCGTCGAGCCCGGGGATGACAACAACGTCGTCATCCCGATCGAGCGCGACTACATCGTGATGACGAACTTCGCAAACTGCGAGTTCATCGGGAGCGACATCGACGACGTCCACGGCGTCGGCGGCGGCCGGTACAGAATCGCACACGACTACCTCGAGGAGCATCTCAAGAGCTTCGATGTGGCGAACGGACTCGAACTGCTCGAGAAGACGTCGTGGTCCGCGACGCGCTGCTCCATGGTCTTCGACCCAGAGCTCGGCGAGGTCTACGTAGCCCTCGAGCGCGACTTCGACCGGATACTCAGGGTGTCGCTCGAGGACAGGACCGTCGAGACCTACTCGGGGTACGAGGAACACATGTCCTGGCCTCTGAACGAACGGGGCATCCCGACGACTGTGCTCCTGGGGGGCAAGCCGACCTTCTTCGAGCGAATCAGAGGGTTCTTCGGAGGGTAGCGCGAGGAAGCCCGTGCCGCCTGGGGGGGAGCAGCCAATGTCAGCACACGAGAACCCGTCCGTGAAGACGCTATACGTCATCCATCACACGCACACCGACATCGGCTACACCGAGCTTCAGGGGCGCGTAGCGCGCTGGCAGTCGGACTTCATTCGCCAGGCGCTCGACATCATCGAGCGAACACGCGATCGAATAGGTCTCGACTTCGACGGGTTCAGGTGGACGTGCGAGACGTTCTGGGGTGTCGAGCGGTTCCTCGAGCAGGCGACCGCCGACGAAGCCGAGGCGTTTGCCGCGGCCGTCCGCTCAGGCGCCATCGGCCTCTCCGGCAACTACCTGAACCTCAACGAGCTCTTGGGTTACGAGACTCTCTCAAGCGTGCTCGCGCGCGCCGCCGACTACGCGGTGTCGATAGGCGCGCCGATAGACTCGGCGATGACGGCCGACATCAACGGCTACAGCTGGGGCTACTCCCAGGCTCTCCACGACAACGGCGTGGAGAATCTCTTCACGTGCATACACACGCATCACGGAATGTACCCGCTGGGCGCCAAGCAGTTGCCGTTCTGGTGGGAGACGCCGGGGGGCGACCGCGTGCTCGTGTGGAGCGGCGAGCACTACCACTTCGGGAACGAGCTCGGGGTCGTTCCGCAGGCCGTATCGTCGTATCGAACCAAGGACGACTGCGACGCGGAGATGATCTACCACGACCAATGGGGCGTGGCGGAGAGGCGCATCCCGCGCTATTTCGAGAAACTGGAGTCGGAGGGCTACCCGTACGCCTTCGTTCCCGTCATGGCATCGGGCCTGCGCTCCGACAACGCGCCGCCGTCGCCCAGAATCGTCGACTTCATCGAGCGCTGGAACCACGAGCACGGGGACCGCTACCGGATCAGAATGGCGACGCTCTCCCAGTTCTTCGGGCGCCTCAGGGAATCCGCGGGCGACATGCCGGTGCACCGTGGCGACTGGCCCGACTGGTGGTCGGACGGCTGCGCAGGCGACCCGGAGAGCACGATGCTCTTTCGCCGAGCGCAGCGCTCGCTCGACTACTACCGGAGGCTGCTCGAGCGCTATCCGAACCTGCACCGCAGGGACACCCTTAGCGTCGAGCGCGACCTGGCGCTCTACTCAGAGCACACGTTCAGCCACAGCTTCTCGGTGATAGAGCCTTGGCACTTCATGGTGCATGCGATCTCCGAGAGGAAGAAGGGCTTCGCAGCGAGCGCGCACGACGACGCCCGCGAACTGGTCACCGGCGCGCTGGAGGAACTCGGCGCGGCGCCGCTGGACGCGGTCGCGGGCCTGAGCTATCAGGCGATCAACCCGCTCGACCACGCCGTGAGCGGCATCGGGCGCCTTCTCGTCGGACACTTCGAGTTCCACGAGCTGGGATTCGACCGCGGCGCGAGAGTGATGGACGTCGAGGCCGACACCGAGCTGCCCTGCCAGCTCCTGCTCACGCCAGCCGGCGCGCAGTTCGTCGTCCACGTGGAGTTGGAGGCTGGTGAGGAGCGCCGCCTGGAGCTGGTGCCGGGGGACGCGAGAAGCGACGGACGTGGCGCGTCGGAGCCGAGCGACTCGAGTGCGCACGAACCGCCGGTGTCGTGTGACGCGGCTGACGGAGGTGCGACGACCGGACCGCCGCCGGCGAGCGGCCGCGGTCATCTCGAGACCCCGTTTGTGCGAATAGTCTGGGCGCCCGGCGACGGCATCATCAGCTGGTTCGACACGGCGCTGTCGCGGGAGCTCCTGCGTCCGGACCGCCGCCACGCCGCCTTCACGCCCGTTCACGAGGTGACGCCGGTACCTGGGCGGGACGACGTCTGGCCGGTGCGCGGGAAGATGGAGCTCAACAGAAAGGGCGACGACGCCGTCCGGTCCACGGGCTGTCTGGTCGGGTCGAGCGGAGTCGAGACAGGGGAGGTGTTCGTTTCGACGTCTCTCGACTACGGTGTGCCTGGAGCGAGCCTCTACACGGTGGAACTCCGGGCCTACCTGGACGAACCACGAGTCGACGTGGCCGTCAGGATACACAAGGACAGCGTCTGGGAGCCGGAGAACGTCTACCTGTCGCTACCCTTCACGACAGGTGTGCCGGACGCGCAGCTCTGGCTCGACAAGACCGGCGCCGCGGTGCGGCCGCGCGTCGACCAGATACCGGGGACGCTCACGGACTTCTACAGCATTCAGGAGGGGTTCGCGATCGTGTCCGAGGGCTACGGCGTGGCGATCGCGGCACCCGACGGCCACCTCATCCAACTCGGCGCGCTCGAGCACGGCGTCAGGCTCCTTGCGGGCGATCCCGCCCTGGCGGACGACCCCGCGCACCCCTACGCATGGCTCATGACCAACTACTGGGAAACCAACTTCGCGGCAGAGCTGGGGGGCTTCTACGAGTTCCGCTACTCGGTCATGTGGGGCGATGAACTGGCGGACGAGGCGTCGGCGCTCAGAGCGTGCAGGGACACGAACTGGGGCATCCGCTGCTTCAGGCTGAAGCGCGAGGCAGGTGGCTGCTGACATGGCTCCGGCCCCACGCACCGGCTCACCGTCGGTGAAACGCCCGGCGAAATAGTGTATACTCCCCGGAACATGCGCGGCGAATCCGTCTCCCGGGTCGCTACGCTGCCGCCGCATCACGCAACACGGAGAGAAGCGTGGAACGTCAACCGCAGAGCGCCCGGCGCTTTGGGAGCCAAGCGAGTGCGCTCGCCCTGGTCTGCCTGGTCCTCGGACTGACGAGTTCCGCGGCTTCAGATGTCCCGGCCTACGTGTTCCCCGAACCCGCCATCGATAGTCCTCCGAAGCACTACATCTGCCACAAGGCCGAAGTCTCCCTCGACATCGACGGTCGCCTGGACGAACCCTCCTGGGACGCGGCGCCCTGGACCGATGAGTTCGTGGACATCGAAGGCGAGCGCCTGCCGGCGCCCCGCTTCTCGACCAGGGCGAAGATGCTGTGGGACGATGACTTCTTCTACGTGGCGGCCGAGATGGAGGAACCTCACGTCTGGGCCACGTTGACGGAACGCGACGCCGTCATCTTCTACGACAACGACTTCGAGATCTTCATCGACCCCGACGGCGACACTCACGAGTACTACGAGCTCGAGGTCAATGCTCTCGGCACCGAGTGGGATCTGCTTCTGACGAGGCCCTACCGTGATGGTGGCACGGCCATCGACTCCTGGGACATCCGGGGCCTCCGGACGGGCATCCGGATCGACGGGACGCTCAACGACCCGGGAGATACCGACGGGGGCTGGAGCGTGGAGCTCGCCATCCCGTGGGCGGTGCTCGAGGAGTGCGCGCACAAGCCGGCGCCTCCAGAGAATGGAGACCAGTGGCGCATCAACTTCTCGCGCGTCGAGTGGCGGACGGAAGTCGTTGACGGCGAATACGTCAAGACCACAGACCCGGAGACCGGACGGCCGCTCCCAGAGAACAACTGGGTGTGGTCGCCGCAGGGACTCATCAACATGCACTACCCCGAGATGTGGGGGTACGTACAGTTCTCGGACGTGGCGCCGGGGGCGGGCGAGACGGCGTACGTGCCGGACACCGCGAACGCGGCCAGGTTCGCCCTGATGGAGCTGTACTACAGGGAGAGGACGTTCTTCGGGAACAACGGCGCCTTCACGGACGACCCCGAGGCGCTGGGACTCGGAGACGCGCCGGACGGTGTGAGCTGGCCGCCCGACATCTTCGTGTCGCCGAGCGCGTTCGAGGCCTCGCTCACGGCGCGGGACGGGACGACGCTCCGCATCTCGCAGGACGGGCACATCTGGTAGACCGCCGCGTCTCTGATGCCCGCGCTCCACTCACGGAACGGCACAACGAGTTCAAGGAGAGCCACCGATGAACATGGCGCCTGTCGACTGGGGCATCCTCTTCGTGGTGCTCGGAGTCATGGTCGGCGGTGTCCTCATGAGCCGCGGCTACATGAGGAGCGTCGCGGACTTCCTCGTGGCGGGCAGGACCGCCGGGCGCTATCTCATCAGCATGGCCGCGGGCATAGCAGGACTGGGCGCCATCACGATAGTGGGCCTGCTGGAGATGAACTACATCGCCGGCTTCTCCATGACGTGGTGGGGCTTCACGATGAGCGTGGTCATCCTCATCATCACGGTCTCAGGCTGGGTCATCTACCGCTTCCGGCAAACGCGCGCGCTGACGCTCGCGCAGTTCTTCGAGACGCGCTACAGCAAGAAGTTCCGCATCTTCGCGGGAGTCATCGCGTTTGCGTCGGGGCTCATCAACTTCGGCATCTTCCCGGCGGTCGGCGCGCGTTTCTTCATCCATTTCTGCGGGCTGCCCGCGGCCGTGGGCGTCTTCGGCCTCGCCGTTCCGACGTTCCCGCTCGTGATGATAGCGCTCTTGGGGATAGCGCTCTTCTTCGTCTTCTCCGGTGGGCAGGTCGCCGTCATCATCACGGACTTCGCGCAGGGCCTCTTGGTCAACGTCGTCTTCGTCGTCATCGTCCTCTACCTGTTCCTGCAGGTCGACTGGACGCAGGTAGTGGAGGCGCTCGCCATGGCGCCCGAGAACGCCTCGCTGATCAATCCATTCAAGACCAGCCACATCGAGGACTTCAACTTCTGGTACTTCCTCATCGGCATCGTCGGCGTCCTCTACGGCGCCATGTCCTGGCAGGGCACACAGGCGTACAACAGCTCGGCAAAGAGCGCCCACGAAGCGAAGATGGGAAGCGTGCTCGGGAACTGGCGCGGGTTTCCGCAGGGCCTGTTCCTGCTCTTCGTTCCCATCGTCCTCTATACGGTGATGCACCACCCGGACTTCACACACATAGCGTCCAGCGTCGAGAGTGCGATCGCGGGCGTTGGGAACGAGGCCATCCAGAGCCAGCTCAGGGGGCCGCTGGTGCTCGCGCGGCTGCTTCCGGTCGGGCTGATGGGAGCGTTCGCCGCCGTCATGCTGGCTGCCTTCATCAGCACGCACGACACCTATCTGCATTCGTGGGGCAGCATCTTCATCCAGGACGTCGTCATGCCGTTCAGGAAGGAGCGGCTCTCGCAGAAACAGCACCTGCGGCTGCTCCGGTGGTCCATCTTCGGCGTGGCCGTCTTCATCTTCTTCTTCAGCCTCCTGTTCCAGCAGAGCGAGTACATCTTCCTTTTCTTCGCCATCACCGGCGCCATCTTCGCGGGCGGCTCCGGCGCCGTCATCATCGGCGGGCTCTACTGGAAGCGCGGTACCGCCCCGGGCGCGTGGACCGCGCTCATCACGGGATCGACCATAGCGGTCGGAGGCATCCTGATCCACAGGCTGCCGGAGGAGATGTTCCTCACGACGCCCGAGAACCTCTCCCGGCTCGCCGAACACGGCTGGGGCCTTCTGAACTGGCTCTACCATATCAACGGCCAGCAGTACTGGGCGGTGGCCATGGGTGCGTCGAGCGTCCTCTACGTGCTGGTGTCGCTCCTGGGGAAGCGGCGTACCTTCGACCTCGACAGGCTGTTGCACCGCGGCAGGTACGACGCAGCGCACGAGACCACGGTCGTCAACGCGGCCCCGTCCAGGGGCTTCCGCATACTGGGCATGGGAAGGGAGTTCACGAAGGGTGACCGCATCATCTACATCGCGAGCTACGCCCAGACGGCCTTCTGGATCCTCGTGTTCATCGTGGGAACCATCTACAACCTGCACCACGACGTGCCCGACGAGGCGTGGGCGCGGTTCTGGAAGCTTTACTTCTTCATACAGGTGGCCGTCTCGATCTTCGTCATCGTGTGGTTCTCGATAGGCGGTTTCAGAGACGTGGCCGCGATGCTCGGGCGGCTGAAGGTCATGCGACGTGACGCTGACGACGACGGCGTGGCCGAGCACGTCGACGGCACGTCGCGGGAGGAGTGACGGTGGCGCTGACGAGAAGCTCCGAGAACCCGATTCTCACGCGCGCCGACATCCCGGACGTCCCACCCGGGATAGTCGATGCGACGTCGGTGTTCAACCCTGGCGCCGTCATGCACGACGGCCGCCATCTCCTGATGCTCCGCGTGCAGACGCGCGGGCGCGAGACCTTCTTCATGACGGCCGGGAGCGACGACGGCACGCACTTCGAGGTCTCGCCGCACATCGTCCCCATTCGGGGCATCGACCGCGTCGCCGGGACCGTCTACCACAGCTACGACCCGCGAATCACGAGGCTAGGGGACACGTACTACGTCATGTTCGCCATGGACACGGACGCGGGCTGCCGACTGGGACTCGCGCGGACGACCGACTTCGCGACCGTCGACTTCGTGGGGACCAGCGGCACGGACGACATCAGGAACGGCGTGCTGTTCCCGGAGAAGATCGGCGGAGACTACGTGCGCCTCGACCGCCCAAACAGGGTGAGCTTCGAGAGCGGCGTGACCAGCGGTGATACGATCGTGCTGTCTCGGTCGGACGACCTCATAGACTGGCGGCCGGTCGCGCCGGTCATGCGAGGCCGACTGCACTACTGGGACGAGCTCATCGGCCCCGGCCCTCCGCCCGTCAAGACGCGGGAGGGGTGGCTGCTCGTCTACCACGGCATAGCAACGCACCTCGCGGGCGCGTGCATCTACCAGGCCGGTGTCGCGCTGCTTGCGCTCGACGACCCAGCGGAAGTGCTCGCGCGAAGCCGGAACAACATACTGGAGCCCCGGGAGCCGTACGAGATGATCGGCCAGGTGCCGAACGTCGTCTTCCCGAGCGGGATGATAGTCGAGGGGTACGACGAGCAGGGCTTCGCGGACCCCGATGGCAGAGTGCTCGTCTACTACGGCGCCGCGGACACGTCCGTCGGCCTGGCCACGTCGACCGTCGGCGACCTGCTCGCCGCGTGCGGCGACTAGGCCGGGAGCGCCACTCCGACAGCTACGGCTGACGAGTCGGCCGGACACGTCCGGGGGACGCAGCGCGATTCGAAGAGGAGACACACGTGTCGGCGAAGAAACGAACAGCCTACGTTGTCTCGCACACTCACTGGGACAGGGAGTGGTATCTCCCGTACCA